>JBQLZI010000132.1:0-7048 GCA_052168195.1 Phycisphaerales bacterium | reverse complement strand
GGTCGAGCGCGAGTCGACGTCCAAGCCCTCGGCCGCGACGAAGTCGCGCACGGCGCCGCCCCGCGTCGACCGGCTGCCGCCCTACAAAGTCCTGCTGCACAACGACGATCAGAACGACATGCTCGACGTCGTGAAGGCGATCGTGGAACTGACCCCGCTCCGCAAGGAAATGGCGGTCGAACGCATGTTCGAGGCCCACGCCCGCGGCGTGTCGTTGCTGCTGACCACCCACAAGGAGCGGGCGGAACTCTACAAGGAGCAGTTCCACACCAAGCGCCTCACGGTCAGCATCGAGGCCGCGGACTGATCCGGAACGTCCGAGAACCACATCTTGCGCATGCGATATCCACGCCCCGCGGGCAAGCGCTCGCGGGGTTTTTCGTGAAGTGCTCCCGGTGTCTCCGGCGTGATCCGCGGGGGGCGACCGCGGCGCAACCCAAAGGGATTCCACGGCTTGGGTGAACGACGCCGCGCGCCGAAGAACCGTCCGGGGCCGCACGAGCCGGCCCGTCGGATCGGGTTCATCAGGAGCAACCGAGGATGACGCTTCGACTTGGCGAGTTGATGGTTCGGCGGGGGCTGCTCTCGGAGCGGCAGGTGGAGAAGGTCCTTGAGGCCCAGGGACGCACCGCCCGGCCCTTCGGCGAACTGGCCGAGGAGATGTTCGATCTCCACCCCTCGCAGGTGGAGCAGGTCTGGGCGGAGCAGTACGCTCTCAACACGCCGCGCATCGACCCGCGGACCGAGCGCATCTCCAAGGATGCGCTGGGGTTGCTGTCGAGGCGCCAGGCGTGGCAGTTCAACCCGCTGCCCCTGCGAACCGAGTCGGGCGAGGTCTGCCTCTGCACCACCGCCGAGAACCTCCCCAGGGCCCTGCGCTTCGTCTACCGGCGCCTCGAAGTCCCCGCGTACTTCGTGACCGCCGACGCCGACACCCTCGCGGAGGCGATCCAGCGGCACTACCCGATGTCCGGGGGCGACAAGCCCGGGACCGGCCAGAAGGGCGAGGACGGCTGGAACTCGCCGTTCGTCCCCGCGGCCTGACAGGGACATACTCACAACGACCCCTCCTGCGACGCGGCCTTCCGGCCGCGTTGTGCGTTTGGGAGGCGGCGAACTCGGGTCCGGTCTCGGAACCGCACCCTATCGTTGGGCGAATCGTGGGGCGGAGATCCGCGTCCGCGGCGGGGCTGTTGTATTCTCGACGCCTCGCCCGCCCGGCGCTCCGCCGCCCCCCCCGGGCACGATGATCCCGCCCGGGCGCCTGATGCCGTCCGCCTTCTGATCCGTCACCCCCTCCCGCGAGAAGGGACCTTCCTATGACGACCATGGACACCCGCGCCGCCGAAAAGGGCGCCAAGCCCGTCGACAACTCCGGCGGCTCCGGCGACCGTTCGAGCCGCTTCTCCATCGCGCAGAAGCGCAAGACCGACCCCCACGCCACCCGGCTGGGCAAGTTCCTCCAGGCGTGCATCAAGTTCGGCGGGTCCGACCTCCTGGTGAAGACCGGCCGCGCCCCCGTCATCCGCCTGCGCGGCAAACTCCAGTCCCTCGAGACCGACCCGGTCACGATGGAGGAGTACGAGCAGATCGCGATGAACATGCTCAACGAGGAGCAGATCGAGATTCTCAAGAAGACCGGCTCGGTCGACCTCGCGTACGACTACGACGAGCAGAACCGCTTCCGTGTGAACCTGTTCCAGTCGCGCGGCAAACTGAGCATGGCGGCGCGCCTCATCACCAGCAAGATCCTGCCCTTCGAGAAACTCCACCTCCCCGAGGTGATGGCGGACATCGCGATGCAGCCCCAGGGCATCGTGCTGCTGGCGGGCGTGACCGGCTCGGGTAAGTCGACGACGATCGCCTCGATGCTCGACTACGTGAACGAGCGCAAGCCCGTGCACATCATCACCATCGAGGACCCGATCGAGTACATCTTCACCGACAAGAAGGCGACGATCCACCAGCGCGAGATCGGCATCGACGTCTCGGACTTCAAGATCGCGCTCCGCGCGCTGGTCCGCGAGAACCCGGACATCGTGCTCGTCGGCGAAATGCGGGACGCCGAAACCTTCGAGGCTGCCCTTCACGCCGCGGAAACCGGCCACCTGGTGTTCGGGACGATCCACGCGTCCAGCGCGTCGGAAACCTTCAGCCGCATCTACGACCTGTTCCCGCCCAGCGAGCGCGAGCAGGTCCGCAAGATCCTCGCGTACCAGATGCGCGCCATCGTGTACCAGAAGTTGCTGCCCACCCTGCACGAGAACATCCACCGCATCCCCGCGCTGGAGATCCTCATCAACAACGCCGTCGTGCGCAAGTACATCCTCGAAGGACGCGAGGGCGAACTGCACGAGGTCATCAAGTCGATCGAGGCGTCGAAGGTCGGCATGATCGACTTCAACGGCTCGCTTGTGAAGCTGGTTGAGCAGGAATACATTCACGTCCGCACGGCGATGGAGGCCACCCCCAACGCCGACGAACTCAAGATGCGCCTCAAGGGCATCGGCTGAGCCCGCCTCGGCGCCAGGGAGGGCGTCGAACCACTATCCTCAACGAGCACCGCCCGCGACCACCGCGCGAGACGCGCCGACCTCGCAGGGCTCCACCACCCCGTCCCGTGCGCACGCGCGGGGCGGTCGATGAAGAAGAGAAGCCGCCCCGCATGGTTGATCTCACCCCTTCCGTCGCGCTCCACCTGGCGGTCGACCCGAACCCGCTCTGGCTCGTGTCGCCGTGGAAAGCCGTCCTCCTCATGCTCCCCTTCCTGGGCTGGGCGTGGGTCGTCTCCACGATCTACGACAAGGACGCCAAGCGCTTCTACCTCGGCCAGAAGATGTGGAACATCGTTCACATGACCTTCGGCCTGCTCGCGCTCGCCGTCGCGTTCCTCGTGCCGATCTTCTGGATCTCGCTCCCCGCCGCGGCGCTCGTCCTGTTCGTCGACCTCGCGGTCTACTACGTCAAGCGCAACGCCGACGACCGCGTGCCCGGCCCCGCCAAGTGGAGCCTCAACGATCTCTTCTCCAAGAAGAAGGCCACCGACGCCGAGGACCGCAAACTCGCCCGCCGCATGCAGGGCGTCTCCCTCAAGATCGTCGGCCCGTCCGGCGCGATCCCCGCGCCCGAGAAGGACACCCCGGAGTACGAGGTCCGCGCCGCCGCCGAGGAACTCGTCGTGCAGCCCCTCGACAACCGCGGGACGCGCTTCGAACTCGTACAGGCGTCCAACGACGCCTTCTCCTATTCCTACACCGTCGACGGCGTGCGCACCAAGCCCGAGCCCATCCCCGCGCAGCGGGCCGTCGCCATCATCGACTTCTGGAAGTCCGCCGCGGGCCTCGACGTCTCCGACCGCCGCAAGAAGCAGTCGAAGGAGATCACCGTCGAGCACGTCGGCGTGCCGCGCAAACTCAAACTCGTCACGATCGGCGGCAGCGGCGGCCTGCGCCTGACCGGCGTCATCGACGCCACCAAGCAGGTCGTCCGCAAGCCCGAAGACCTCGGCGTCCTCGACAGCCAGCAGGAGGCCTTCGACAAACTCGTCGGCGAGCACAAGGGCGTGGTGCTCCTCGCCGCGCCCAGCGGCCAAGGGCGCACCAGCACCATGTACGCCTTCGTCAAGTCGCACGACGCCTACACCCTCAACGTGCAGACGCTCGAACTCGAGGCCGAGGCCGTCATCGAGGGCGTGCGCCAGAACGTCTTCGATCCGACCGTCGACGGCGCCGAGTTCAGCACCACCGCGCGATCCATCCTCCGCCGCGATCCCGACGTCTTTGCCTGCGCCGAAGCCGACGCGAACACCTGCAAGGAAATCGCCAAGTCCGACCACCTGCGCACGCGCTGCTACCTGTCGCTCAAGGCCAACGGCGCGCTCCAGGCGGCGCAGATGTACCTCAAGGCCGTCGGCGACATGCAGCAGGCCGGCGAATCGCTTCACGGCGCGGTCGCCCAGCGCCTCGTGCGCCGCCTGTGCCCGAACTGCAAGACCCCCTTCCAGCCCACGCCCGACATGCTGAAGAAACTCGGTCTGCCCGCGAGCGTGAAGCAACTGCACCGCAAGGGCGGGCAGGTCCTCGTGAAGGACAAGCCCGAGATCTGCCCGATGTGCCAGGGCGTCGGCTACGTCGGTCAGGAAGCCGTCATGGAGATCTTCCCCATCGACGCCGAGATGCGCACCGCTCTCTCCAAGGGCGACTTCGCGACCTTCAAGGCCGCGCTCCGCAGCAAGCGCTACCCCACGATGCAGGAAGCCGCGCTGCGCAAGGTCGTCGACGGTGTGACCACCATCGACGAGGTCGTGCGTGTGCTCTCTGACTCCAAATCCGGCTCGTCGAGCGGCGCGTCCCAGCCCCAGCACGCCTGAGCAACGTCCCCTTCTTCCCCACCAGACCCCCCCCGACGATTCACCCACGCGGAACCGTCTCATGATCTTCAACATCATCGTCATCGGCGCCGTCCTGCTCATCGCCTACCTCTGGGCGTCGCGCGGGCTCTACTCGGCCTTCCTCCACCTGCTGTGCACCATCGTCGCCGGGGCCATCGCCTTCGCGCTCTGGGAGCCACTGGTCTACGGCCTGCTCCTGAACCTCCGCGACGACATCGCCTGGACCGTCGGGCTCGTTGCGCCCTTCGTCGTCGCCCTCGCGCTGCTCCGCCTCGGCGTCGACGCGATCCTCAAGAAGGCCGTGCAGTTCGACGACGCCACCAACTTCGTCGGCGGCGCGGTCTGCGGCGCCCTCTCGGGCGTCATCGCCGTCGGCATCTTCACGCTCGGCGTGAGTTTCCTCCGCCTCCCGCCCGACTTCATGGGCTACCGGGCCGCCGCCTTCGCCGACAACACCAAGGGCCCGGGCCTGCTCGTGGAGGGATCGCCGCTCTGGCTCCCCGCCGACCGCCTGGTCGAGGGCTTCTACGGGATGATGAGCGAGGGATCGCTCGCGACCGCGACGCCCCTCGCCGACCGCGCGCCCGATCTGGCCGTGCAGGGATCGCTCCTTCGCTACACCTTCCGCAGCGCGGGCCGCTCCTCGCTCCAGACGGGAGACTTCGAGGTGCTCGGGCAGTACGAGGTCGCCGCCCCCAGCGTCGACGCGTTGCTCACCGATTCCTTCTCGCTCGACCCGCAAGGCAACCCGATCCCGCAGCGCGCCGTGGATCTCGAAGGCGACCCCTACCCCGCCGGCTCAAAACTCGTCGGCGTGCTTATGCGCTTCAGCGCCGGCGCCAAGGAGAAGCAGGGCCAGGTCGTCATCGGCCCCGGCCAGATTCGACTGCTCGCGCAGGGCCCGGACGGCGCGACGAAGTCGCTCCTCCCCGTCGCGTTCGTGAACCAGGCCGACCCGCTCGCGCTCAACTTCCGGCGTTGGCGCTTCGACTCCGACGGCGTGTACGCGGCGTCCGTCGGCGGTGCCGCCGACACCACGATGGCCTTTGAGTTCGTTGTGCCGCCCGAGTTCACCGCCGAGGAAGTGCAGGTGCGCAACGTGCGCGCCTCACTCGACGCCCTCCCCGACGCGAACCGTCCCGCCGGCAACGAGCAACTCGTGTACGCCTCCCCCGAAGAGCGCGACGCCTCGCTGCGTGACTTCTCCCTGCTCTCGCAGGTCGGCGTGCGCATCGAAGGCGCCGAGATCGAGAGCACCGAGGACACCGCGCAGGTCCGCACCGAGGACAGCGGCCGCGACAGCATCGTCCGCGTCTCGGAGTTCCTGCCTCTCAACGGACAGTTCAACCGTTCGCGCCGCGGCACGCTCGACGTCAACAACGACAACGAGGTCGTCGACGGCGAGCAGCGGTTCACCCGTGCCGAGTACAGCGAACCCGGCCTGCAGGAGAACCTGCGCGTCAGCATGCTCTCGCGCACGCCGGACACGCGCGTCGTGCAGGTCGACGTGGGCCTGCGCAGCCCCGTGAGTCTCCTCGGCCGCGCGTTCCAGACCGCGACTCAAGTCGTGCCGCCCGTGCTCGTCGACACGCTGGGCCGTCAGTACCAGCCCATCGGCTACGTCTTCCAGCAGGGCGAGCAGGTCACCATCCGCTTCGAGCCTGGCGACCCGATCACCGGCCTGTCCCAGATCCCGGGCCTCAGTTCCTCGCGCGACGATCAGCAACTCATCCTGCTGTTCCGCGTGACCGAGGGCGCCGAACTCGCGAGTTTCGCGTTCGGCGGCAAGGCCGTCGCGGACTTCACGCCCGCCATCCGCGTCGGACGCTAACCGAACCGGCACACGACATCCCCTTCAACGAACAGCCCCCGCGAAGCGCTCGCTCCGCGGGGGCTTTCTTTCGTTCGTGATGATCGGGCGTCAGATCACTCGGCGGCGGAGGCGGGCTGGGCCTTCTCGCCCTCGGCCTGCTCGTCCGCGTGGAT
The DNA here is from genome assembly GCA_052168195.1 of Phycisphaerales bacterium. Classification (GTDB taxonomy): domain Bacteria; phylum Planctomycetota; class Phycisphaerae; order Phycisphaerales; family UBA1924; genus JAHBXC01. The sequence continues at coordinate 672 of JBQLZI010000132.1, read as the reverse complement.
CATGTTGCCTTCCTCGTCGACCTCGACCTCGTGGCGGTCGTCGGTCTCGAGTTCGCGGTCAGGCAGCACCTTGACGGTGACCTCGGCCTCGAGGTCCTTGTCGAGTTTGACCGTGATGTGGTGGGTGTCGATGCGCTTGATGGTCTGCGCCAGGCGAACCTCGCGCGGCTTGACGTCGAAGCCCGCCTTCGTGAGGGCTTCGGCCAGGTCGCCCTGGGTGACCGAGCCGTACAGCAGGCCCTGGTCGTTGCACGAGCGGACGAGTTCGATCTCGTAACCTTCGAGTTTGCCGATCATCTGCTCGCGGCTGGCGCGGAGTTCGCGCTGGTGGCGCTCGGCCTCGGCGCGCTTGTCGGCGAGGGCCTTGATCTTCTCCTCGCTGGGCTCGGTCGCGAGGCCCATCGGGAGGAGGAAGTTGCGGGCGTACCCGCCGCGAACCTTGACGACGTCGCCGACGATGCCGAGGTTGTCGACGGTTTCCGTGAGCAGCAGATGCAGGTCTTTGGCCATGCTCGCTGTCCTTTCCGGCCCTGACCGGGCCCTGCGTGAAAGTTAGGAGCGCGACGCTCGCGCCCCAGCGTTCGCGCGGCGGGCCGCGCGAGTGGGTTGTTCCCGGAAGAACCCCCGAGCGGGGGTCGCGGATCATTGGCGCGTCAGAAGGGGATGTCGTCC
>JBQLZI010000131.1:0-7130 GCA_052168195.1 Phycisphaerales bacterium | reverse complement strand
GGCGCATCCCGCGGTACGAGAACACGGCCCCGCCCGCGCCTGGGCGGCCGGTTCGGACCGCTGGTCTCGACGGGATCGCGCTCACGTCAGCACGTCCGTCTGCTGGATGTTCTCGACGACCTGCTCGTAGGTTGTTTCGCCCGAGAGGACCTTCTCGATCGCGTGTCCCCACAGGGTGGTCATGCCGCGGTCGACGGCGACGCGGTGGATCTCCGCGCTGCTCTTGCCGTCGAGCACGGCGCGCTGGATCGCCTCGTCGACGACGAGCAACTCGCCCACCACGGTCCGCCCGCGGTAGCCGGTGTTCAGGCACGCGCGGCAGCCGGCGCCCTTGAAGAACTTGGCGTCGGCGCCCAGGCCGTGCTTCTCGCGGATCGCGGCGTCGGGCGTGTAGGGCTGCCTGCACTCCTGGCACACCTTGCGCACCAGGCGCTGGGCCATCACGCCGATCACCGCGGACGCGATGAGGTAATCCTCGACGCCCATGTTGAGCAGGCGCGCGAACGTGGCGGCGGCCGAGTTGGTGTGCAGCGTGCTGAGCACGAGGTGGCCCGTGAGCGCGCTCTGTACGGCCATGCCCGCGGTTTCCTTGTCGCGGATCTCGCCGACCATGATCACGTCGGGGTCGTGGCGCAAGATCGAGCGCAGGCAGCGCGCGAAGTCGAGGCCGATCTCGCTCTTCACCTGGATCTGGTTCACGCCGTCGAGGTGGTACTCGACGGGGTCCTCCACGGTGACGACCTTGAGTTCGGGGCGGCTCACCTCGCGCAGCGCCGAGTAGAGCGTGGTCGTCTTGCCCGAGCCGGTGGGCCCGGTGAGCAGCAGCATGCCTTCGGGCGTGTGGATGAGCCGGCGGAAGCGCTCGCGCTGGCTCTCGGAAAGGCCGAGCACGTCGAGATCGAGTTGGACGGCGCCCTTGTCGAGGATGCGGAGCACGACGTCCTCGCCGTGCATCGAGGGGAGCACGCTGACGCGCAGATCGATGGAGCGCCCGCCCGCGTGCATCTGGATGCGCCCGTCCTGGGGCAGGCGCCGCTCGCCCACGTCGAGGCGGGCCATGATCTTGATGCGCGAGACGATGCCCGCGTAGAGCGCGGCGGGCGGGGAGTCGACGTCGAGCAGTTCCCCGTCGACGCGGTAGCGCAGGCGCGTGCGCCGCTCGAGTTTCTCGAAGTGGATGTCGCTCGCGCCGAGCGAGACGGCGCGGTCGAGCGCGCCGGACAGGAACTGGATCACGGGCGCTTCGGACGCGAGGTCGCGGAGCGTGTCGGCGTCGAGCACGCGCAGGGCGTCGTCGCCGCCCTCGTCCTCGGCTTCGAGATCCGCGAGCACCGCGTCGAGCGCGGACTCGATCTCCGCCGAGGTGGCGCAGACGACTTCGACGTCACGCTGCGCCGCCTGGCGCACGCTTTCGACGAGGGCCTCGTCCGGGGGCAGCGCCATCGCGAGCGTGACGCGGTCCTCGCTGGCCGCCACGGGCAGCACCTGGTTGAAGCGCAGGAACGCGGCGGGCAGGAGCGCGGGCGCCTCGGCGTCGAGATCCTCTGGGTTCGTCGGCGATTCCCACACCTGCAGCGACAGGCGGCTCGAGAGTTCGTCGCGCAGTTGCTCCCACGAGAGCAGGCCGGCGGTGACGAGCAGGCGCGAAAGGCGCTGGCCCTGCGTGCGGTGCAGGTCGAGCAGACGCTGCGCGTCATCGCCCAAGAGGCGCTTGCGCGCGACGAGGTCGTCCAGAATGGCGCGGTCGACGGCGTCGGGAGTCATCGAGGCCCCATGATGGCGTGCGGGCGCGGCGCCTGCGCGCTCGGGCGCGAGCACCTCGACCGCGCGGGATGTGGATGTTCCGGGAGCGGCGCTCACCGGCTCACTCGGCCCAGTGGTAGATGTCGGCGTTCTCGCCCTCGCCGCCCGGCTGGTTGTCGGCGCCGTAGGAGAAGACCTCGAACTGCAGGTCCTTCGCGCCCTCGCTCTGCGCGGGCGTGCGGTAGTGCAGCGCGTTGCCCCAGCCGTCCTTGGGCAGCGCCTGCCGCGCAAGGTACGGGCCCTCCCACTTCGCGTCGGTCAGCCCGCTGGGACGCGTGACGAGCGCCGCGAGGCCTTCCTCGTTGGTGGGATAACGCCCGACGTCGACCCGGAACAGGTCGAGCGCGCCGACCGTGTTCGCGATCTGCTGCTTGGTGACCACCGGCTTGGCCTGCCCGAGGCGGCCGACCACGCGCGGCGCGATCAGCACCGCGAGCAGCGAGATGATGCCCAGCACCACGATCAGTTCGAGCAGGGTGAACGCTCGGCGTCTGCGATCCATCGCGGGGGAAGTCCTCATGGGTTCGATGCTCCAAGACCGGGGGCGGCCCTTGCCGACCGTCCCTCGTGTGCGGCCGGGGCCCTCGGGCCGGCCTGCGTGCCTCACTCCCCTTGCCTTCGTTCCTAGTCTACGCGCAGCCCGTCGATCGCGTCGGTTTCCACCACGACTTCTCCGCCCGGACCGCGGACGACCCAGCCCGAACGGCTCGCGAGCCCCTGCCCGGTGAACACCACCAGCGTGAAGGGCCCGGGCTGCTGCGAGCGGATGGCGGCTCGCTCGAGGTGGGCGGCGAGATCCGCGGACCACACGGTCCACCCGTCGGGGAGCGCGACCTCGCCCGGCCAGGACGCCTCGGTCGCGCCGCGGGGGGGCAGGCCCGCATCGAGCCGCTTGTCGAGGTGCAGGTAGCGAACCTCGACCGGGATGCCGGTCCGCGTCGCGGCCAGACGCGCCTCGCGGAGCAGGTTCGCGATGTCGACGCGCACCTCACGGCGTTCGCCCAGCGCCGACTGGCGGACGATGACCGGCGCGATCACGAGCGCACCGATCGAGAGGATCGCCAGCACCACGACGAGTTCGAGCAGCGTGAACGCGCGGGTGCGCACCGGTCAGGTCCCTTCGCCCTCGCCACCGCCGCCCTCTTCCCCTTCGCCGCCTGTGGAGGGCTGGACGGCCTCCTCGCCTTCGCGGCGGAGGATCGCCACGACGTCGTTCGTGTTGATGACGCCGTCGCCGGTCACGTCGAAGACGGTCGCGTCGGTCACGCCCTGGCGCATCCCGACGATGAAGCGCAGCACGAGGCGGGCGTCGTTGGTGGTGATGACGCCGTCGCCGTCGACGTCGGCGGAGTCGCCGTCATTCCCGGCGGGCGGGCCGTCGCCGCCGTCGCCCCCGCCGCCGGAGATCCGCGGGCCGATGAACCCGTTGACCGTGGTGGGGCTGAACGCGGCGCTGAGGGGGTTGTTGAAGCCGGCGTAGGGCTCGGAGATGGGCGTCGTGTCGCCCTCGGCGAGGACGAACGCGTACGTCGTGCTGCCCTTGCGGAAGGAGAAGGTGATCGGGTCGGGGGTGTTGACCGTCCGGATGATCGTGAGCCCTTCGAAGAATCCCGACGCGTTGACCTGGGCGCTGAAGGTCTGGTTGTCGATGGACGCGATGACGCGGTCGCCCGCGACGGCGTTGAGGCCGTCGACGCCGGAGACGCGGCCGTTGATGATCATGAAGAACTCTTGCGCGGCCGCGGGCGTGGCGGCGAAGATCGCGCAGAGCATCGCGACGAGCAGCGCACAGCGGGCATGGATCGAGCGGGACATGTCGCCTCCTGGCCGGGGCTCCGCGCGTCGCCTTCGAGAACGCGCGTGGGTCGGTGGAGTGTACCGGTGCGCACGGGGGCGGCGCACGGTTCCTGGAAGAAAGAAAGGCGGGCGCCTTTCGACGCCCGCCTTCGGGTGTTGGGTTTCAGACCTGTCGCTTCAACTCACTCAGGGAACGGAGTTGAAGGAGGAGGTGGTGTTCACGAGGACGCCCTCGTCGACACCGATTTCCTCGAGGTCGTTGGTGTCGGTGAAGCCGTTCGCCCAGACGCGGACGCCGGCGGCAGCCGACATGGTGATGTTGACCTGACCGCCGAACGAACCGGCGGCGACGGGCTCATCAGAGAGGTTGGCGAGCAGGTTCCAGCCGCCGTTGGAGTTGTTGGTCGCGACCGCGAGGGACGCGCCGGAGGAGAAGCGGTTGCCGAAGGTGAACCAGGTCCAGCCGGCGTCGAGGTTCTCCGACTCGATGGCGTAGGCGTAGCCGGAGACCACGCGGGTGAGGTTGCAGATGTGGCCGCAGAACACGCCGCGGTTATCGAGCGCGAGCACGAGGTCGCCGTCGATCAGAGCGGGTTCCTCGCTGGAGGTGAGGGCCACGAAGGCGCCGCGAGCGGAGATGTTCGCGGGGATGGTGGCGGAGGTGGTGAGGGCGGTGTTGCCCGTGGAGACGCGGTTGGGGAGGTTGGTGCCGCGATCGCCCTGGTTGGTGGGGATCGGGAGGATGGCCCAGTTGTCCTGCTCGTAGGAGTTCAGCGAGTAGCCGGTGACCATGTCGTAGTCGATGTTGAACACGACCGGGAGGGCGTTGGAGCCGGTGCGGTCGATGTCGCTCATGAAGGTCAGGGCGCGCATGGCCGGGGCCTGGGCGACCGGGAAGAGCATGTTGTTGGCGAGGAAGGCGCCGACGTCGGGAGCGAAGAAGCTCTCGGGGGTGACCTTGATCACGACGGGGCAGCCCTTGAAGGACTTCTCGCCGCGGGTGTGGAGGGTGAACGCGCGGGCGCCGAACTCGTCATCCGAGTCGCCGCCGAGGACGTTGCCGACCACCAGGGTCGAGCCGATCTCTTCGAAGTCGCCGGGGTACTCGACGCGGCCGTTGGTGATGCCGCTGCCGGTGAAGGTGAAGCGACCGGGGCAGGAGGGGTCGTCGCGGAAGGTGATGCGGATGGGCTTCACGACCGCGGTGCTGTTGAGGTCATCGAGGGTCTGGTAGACGAGGACTTCCTCTTCGATGTCGACGGGGTTGCCGTCCTCGTTGCCCTGGGTGGTGAGGGTAACGGTGGCGGTGATGTCGAGTTCGGGCTTGCCGTTGATGATGCCCATGGGCTCAACCGCGCCGTCGCCGTCGCCGAGGAGCTGCGGGTGGAAGTAGCGGACCTCGCCGTCGGCGACCTCGTCGATCTCCGCGGTGTGGACGACGCCCTTGTAGACGAAGGAGAGCGAACCGGTGCCCTCGTCGGCCTTCCACACGTAGGCGGTGATCTCGGCGCCGAGCGCGTTGATGTCATCGCCCATGTCGAGCTGCCCGACGATGGTCATGGTGAGGGGGTTGCCGTCCTCGAAGCCGTCGAGCGACGGGGGACGCATGACGCGGACGTAGATGAGATCGCTGGCGATCTCGAGGTCGCCCGACTCGAGCGGGGCGACGAGGAACGAGTCGGCCGGGTCGGCCTGATCGTCGGTGTCGACGTACTCGACGTAGAAGTCCTCCTGCGGGATGGGCATGTTGTCCATCATGAACAGGGTGACGGTGTAGCAGCCCTCGGAGTCGGGCTCGTCGGCGATCTCGATGTCCTGGATCAGGCCGCCGAGTTCGCCGCTGTCGCCGTTGTCGCTGTTGTCGTCATCGCCGCGGATGAAGAAGCGGTCAGCGAGTTCCTCGAGGTCGCCGTCGGCGCTGAGGACGGCCTCGCCGGTGATGCTGAGACGGATCTCAACAACCTTCTCGGAGTCCTCGTCGATGATGGCGATGCCGGTTTCCTTGAACTCCGGCGCGGGGGTGGTGATCAGGACCATCTTGGTCTTGGTCACGTTGGGATCGGACTCGTTGCCCGCGGAGTCTTCGATGTCGAAGCCGGGGTTGAAGACCGAGAGGTTGTAGCCGGGGTCGATCGAGATGTCCTCGTCGATCGCGCCGGGGAGGGTGATGTCAACGGTGTTGTCGCCGTTGAAGTCGACGTCGCCGTTCTCGATGTTGAAGCGGCGGCCGACCTCGTCGTTCTCCATGATGACGAAGTAGGACTCGGCCTCCTGGAGACCGGGGACGACCGGGGTCGAGACGTTCTCGGAGAAGCCCGCGAGGATGTCGGTGAGGCCGTCGAAGACGTTGGCGGCCATCAGCGCGGGGGCCGCGCCGTCGTCCACGTCTTCAGCGCCGCCGGTGAGCTCGTCGTCCATGTTGAACGTGCCGAGCGCAACCGCGCCGCGCCCGCCGGCGTCGGAGACCGCGCCGTCGAGGTGAGCGATGATGTAGGCCTCGTCGCCGGTGCCCGAGAGGATCTCGGTCGAGCCGTCGTTGGCGGTGCCGTCCACGGGGACCGCGGGGGCGCCGAGCTGGGCGGTGTCGTTGGTGACGAAGTTGGAGATGAGGGCCAGCGACGTCGGGGTCAGGCGAACGTCGTTGACGGTCGCGGTGGTGACGATGTCGATGGTGGGGATGGAGAGGCCAGCGCCGAGGCCGGTGGTCAGATCAGAGATCGTCGCGCCGGAGGCGTAGCCGAGGAACACGCTCGTGGAGGTGTTCGCGTTGGTCTGGACGGTCTCATCGAAGATGAAGTCCAGGGTGTCGACGAACTCGCAGAACTCGCCCGTGTCGCCGGCACGGGTCAGGAACCCGATGGCGATGGGACGCGCGAGGTCGGTGAGGGTCGAGGTGGCGTCGGGGTTGACGGCGCCGCCGAGCGCGGTCTGCGCGGTGGTGCCGGCGAAGCCGTCCACGAGGCGCATGCTGATCGCGGTGCGGGTCTCGCGGTTGTTGATGTCGTCCTGACCGTCGTCGGAGTAGGTCGCGTCGGAGTTGATGGCGTCGTCGCCGTCGTCGAGGACGAAGCGGGCGAAGAGGCGGTTGTTGGCGGTCTCGATGACGTTGTCGTCGGCGGTGCCGTCGAGGTCTTCGTCGTCGATGCCGAGGACCTGCACGTTGGTGGGCAGGGTGTCCTGGACGGCGTCGCTCTCGGCGATGACGTTGCCGTCAGCGTCGAGGAGTTCGAACTGGTCGGCGTCGCCGACGACGTTGATGGAGTCGTCGAAGTCGATGGCGACCCAGATCTGGGTCGGGCCGTTGCCGAAGCCGGACTGACCCGAGCCCTGGAGCAGCTGAACGCTGTCGAAGCCGAGGTCGTTGGCGCGGTCGAGCGACTGGAAGGTGGAAAGGGCCGGGTTGGGATCCTCGCCGGCGAACGAGTAGACGTCGCCGCTCGATGTCTCGGACGAGAAGCCGATCAGCGAGCCGAGGACGAGGGCCTCGTCGGCGGCGTCGATCGGGGCGTTGAGGTCGAGCTCGAGGATGG
>JBQLZI010000130.1:0-7137 GCA_052168195.1 Phycisphaerales bacterium | reverse complement strand
GTCCGGCGGTGGTCGCGCCGTGGCTGGTCAAGAAGATCGGCGCCGGGCAGGCGCGGCGGGTGCTGCTCGAAGGCGGGCTGATGGACGGGCGGCGTGCGCACGAACTCGGCCTTGCGACCCACCTCGCCGCCGACGCGGCGTCGCTCGACGCGAAAGTCGCGGAGGTCGCGGGCCGCATCGCGAAGGCCGGCCCGATGGCGCTGCACTCCACGAAGCGCTGGATGAACGAACTCGACGGGTCGCTGGACCTCGCGGTGCTCAAGGAAGGCGCCCGGCTGTCGGCGAAGGTCGTGGAGAGCGACGAGGCGATGGCCAACCTGCGGGCGATGTTCGCGCGCAAGGGCTGAGCGGACCGGCGCCGCGGGTGCGCAAAGATCCGGATGTCCTGATTCGTGCGCCGGTTAGGTTTCGCTAGCCGCGAATCCCGAGCGGCGGGCGGGCGAAACCTCCTATACTCGGCGAGCGGGCTGTTCGGCCCGCGGTCGTGATTTCCTCGTACGCACGGGACCGTATGGCCGCCGATCTTCTGCCCGTTCATGTTGATGAAACCGGCCCTGCCGCCGGCGTCACGACGCTCTTCCTCGAGCAGGAGGGCAAGCCGGTCGTGGTGCTCAACCGGGCGTTCCTCGAGAAACTCGACCGGACGCTCGACGCCGTGGGCCAGCCCGACAAGGGGTTCGTCCTTGCAAGCAACGCGCCTCGAGCGTTTGTGGCCGGCGCCGATCTAGGCGAGATCGACTCCCTGAACGATCAGGAACTCGACGAGTACCTCCAACTCGGCTCGCGGGTCTACGGCCGCATCGCCGCGTTCGCGTGCCACACGGTCGCGGCGATCAACGGCGCCACGCTGGGCGGGGGGCTCGAACTCGCGATGCATTGCGACACGCTCGTCGCCGCGATGCCCAAGGGCACTCCCGAGAAGCCCGCGCGCCCGTACCCGATCGGTCTGCCCGAGTGCGGCTTGGCGATCTGCCCGGGCTGGGGCGGCACGAACATGCTCCCGGCGCGCATGGACGCCGCGAAGGCGATCCTCGCCACCGCGAAGGGCCATCCCATGACCGTCGTCGAGGCCCGCGAGGCGGGGCTCGTCAGCCAGTTGCTCGATTCGCCCGACGGCCTGCTCGACCTCGCGAAGGAGCGGGCGGCCAAAGGCGTCGGGAACCCGCACAAGGGTCACAAAGACCACGAACCCCTGAACATCTCGATGGACGCGCACCGCGAAGACGTGCGCGCCGCGATGACCCGGGTGATGAACGATCTGCCCGACACTCAGGCCGCCTCCGCCGTCGCCGCGTGCGTCGAAGCGGGCCTCTCCGGCGGCTGGACGACCGCGCTCGAATGTGAGCGTGAGAACCTGATCCGACTCCGTCACACGCCCGAGGCCCGCGAGGCCATCGAGGCGTTCTTCGCCAAGACCAAGGCCTGACCAACCCCGACAAACCACCGCGCGCCGAACCACGGGGCGCGGCTCCGAGCCATACACGAAAGGAAGACCACCCCATGGCCGACCTCAAGAACCTCAAGGGCATCTCCGAGCGCGACCGCCGCATGATCGCCGACGCCGAAACCATGCTCGGCCCCGACGCCTCCGAGATGGGGTTCATCAAGAACCTGTTCTGGGGCAACTTCCGCGAGGAACTGGTCTTCCCCTACCCCGAGATCTCCGCCGAGGAGACGGCGCGCTGCGATCAACTGCTCGCGCAACTCGATGAGTACATGCGTAACGAGCACCCTTCGATCCAGATCGACCAGGAGCAGGAGATCCCTCGCTGGGTCATCGACCGGCTCTTCGACATGGGCGTGCTCGGCATGACCATCCCCAAGGAGTACGGCGGCGGTGGGCTGGGCATCACCTCCTACAACCGCGTGCTCGAGCGCATCGGCTCGTCGTGCGGCAGCACCGCCGTGCTTGTTTCCGCGCACCAGTCCATCGGCTGCAAGGCCGTCATGCTCTTCGGCACCGAGGAGCAGAAGAAGAACTGGCTCCCCAAACTCGCCAAGGAGTGGGTGAGCGCGTTCTGTCTCTCCGAGCCCAACGTCGGCTGCGACGCCGGCGGCCAGGAAACCCGCTGCGAGTGGGACGAGGCCAACCAGTGCTACGTCCTCAACGGCGAGAAGAAGTGGGCCACCTCCGGCGCGATCTCCGGCCTCTTCACCGTCATGGCCAAGCAGAAGATGCCCGACGGCAAGGACAAGGTCACCGCCCTCGTCTGCACGCCCGACATGCCCGGCATCAACATCTTCCAGAAGAACCGCAGCAAGTGCGGCATCCGCGGCACGTGGCAGGCGCGCATCAAGTTCACCGACGTCCGCGTGCCCAAGGAGCACCTCCTCCACAAGGAAGGCCGCGGCCTCAACGTCGCGCTCACCTGCCTCAACTACGGGCGATGCACCCTCTCCGCGGGCATGCTCGGCGGTGCCAAGACCGCGATGAATCAGGCCATCAAGTGGTCGCAGACCCGCTACCAGTTCCAGCGTCCGCTCTCTGACTTCGAACTGGTCAAGCAGAAGGTCGCGCGGATGGCCGCGTACACCTACGCGATGGACTCCATGCTCTACATGACCACGGGCATGCTCGACCGCCACGACGACGACATCATGCTCGAGACCGCGATCTGCAAGGTCTTCTGCTCGGAGTTCGGCTGGCGCACCGTCAACGACGCCATGCAGATCATGGGCGGCGAGTCGTACATGACCGAGAACCAAGTCGAGCGCATCTTCCGCGACTCGCGCATCAACATCATCGTCGAAGGCGCGAACGAGGTCATGCAGTCGTTCATCTTCGCCTACGGCGGCAAGCAACTCGCCGAGCAGATGGTCGGCGTCCGCGACGCCATGACCTGGGACAAGGAGCAGTCCTTCGGCGGCAACCTGACCCGCCTGCTGAAGAATGGCACGAACCCCACCATCGCCGGCAAGGCGATCCCCCTCGGGCTCGAACTTTTCCTGGGCATCAAGAAGGCCGCGCCGCAGATCACCAAACTGCACTCGTCGCTCTCGGCCCGCGCCGACCGCGTTGCGCAGATGACCCGCGACCTGTCCCACGCGTTCAAGAAGATGAGCAAACTCCACGAGGAGAACCTGCTCAACCGCCAGGTTGTGCAGGCCCGCATCGCCGACTGCGCGATCCTCATCCACGCGATGACCTGCTCGCTCTCGCGCCTCGACAAGGACCTCCGCGCCGGCGCCGAGGGCGTCGAGTTCGACCGCGACAAGGCCGCCTGCGAGCACTTCTGCGACTGGGCCGAGGTCGAGTTCCGCCGCCTGATGCGCGAACTCACCGACAACCCCGACGGCACGATGCTCAAGGCCTCGGCCGCGGCCCTCACCCACAACGACACCCTGCCCAACGAGCAGTTCTCCATCCCCGAGAAGAGCCCGACCGCCCAGGGCACGGGCAAGGAACTCAACCAGCAGGGCATCAAGCAGTTCCCCGGAACCGGGTTCGACGGCGACCCCACCTTCCACGGCGCCGGCGGCACCGCCGACACATCGGGCGTCTCCACCGTCGAACGACTGCACTGACCAGCGAGACCCCTCCCACTCGTGGGAGGGGCGGGGGAGGGTTCGCTCTCCTCTGAATCGCTCGTCCGCCATCCCCATACCCCTCCCGCAGGCGGGAGGGGAGACGGAATGCGCCTACCCTTGTGCTCGACGCCGGGCGTTGCGTCGAACCAGAGCCATCCCCACGCGCACCGGAGCCACCGATGCCGATCAGGACCGATTTCGAAGGCAAAATCGAGTACGTGCAGATCCTCGACGAGCACGGCAACTTCGACGAGAAACTCGGCAAGGGCCTGCTCTCCGACGAGCGGGTCGTCGAGGCCTACGAGCACATGTCGATCTGCCGTCACCTCGACGAGATCGCCTTCAAACTCCAGCGCTCGGGGCGCATGGGCACCTACCCGCAGAACAAGGGCCAGGAGGCCGCCGCCGTCGGCGCCGGGCTCGCCCTCACCAAGGGCAAGGACTGGCTCGTCCCGTGCTACCGCGAGAACGCGGCGCTGTTCATGCACGGCCTGCCCATGGAGAAAATCCTCCTCCACTGGATGGGCGACGAGCGCGGCAACCAGATCCCCGAGGGCGTGAACATCACGCCGATCTCGATCCCCATCGGCACCCACATGCTCCACGCCGCGGGCATCGGCTGGGCCGCGAAACTCCGCAAGGAGGGCACCGTCGTCGCGACGTTCTTCGGTGACGGCGCCACCTCCGAGGGCGACTTCCACGAGGCGATGAACTTCGCCAGCGTCCTCAAGGCGCCCGTGGTCTTCGTCTGCCAGAACAACTCGTGGGCCATCAGCGTGCCCAGCAGCAAGCAGTTCAAGTGCAAGACGCTCGCCCAGCGCGCGTTCGGCTACGGCATGCCCGGCATTCGCTGCGACGGCAACGACGTCTTCGCGATGTACAAGGTCATGAAGGACGCCGTCGACCGCGCCCGCGCGGGCGAAGGCCCCTCGATGGTCGAGGCGGTCACCTACCGCCTGGGCGACCACACCACCGCCGACGACGCCCGCCGCTACCGCGATAGCGAGGAACTCGAGAAGTGGATCAACCGCGATCCGCTCATCCGCACTCGGAAGTACCTCGAGCAGCGCGGCGCCTGGAACGACGAGAAGCAGGCCGACCTCGAGCAGCGCGCCAAGGACCTCGTCTCCAAGGTCGTCAAGAACGCCGAGGGCATCGAGAAGCCCACCACCGACGACATCTTCGACTACACCTACGCCGGCCAACTCCCCGCCGAGATGGTCCGCCAGCGCGAGACCATGAAGACCCACGGCCTCGGGCAGTTCCCCGAGCAGGAGACGCTCTCCCGCGCCGCGCAGTACTCGTAAGACGACATGCGGCACAAGGCAGACGGCGCATGCCCGTTGCCTGAAACCTTGTGCCCCGTGCCGCGTCCCGTGAGCCCCGATCGATCACTCGCGCGAGTCATCAACGACCGCGCCCGACGACCAGAGACCCAATGGCCAACCTCACCCTCGTCCAAGCGATCAACCTTGCCCTCGCGCAGGAAATGGAAAAGGACAGCCGCGTCGTCCTCCTGGGCGAAGACGTCGGCAAGAACGGCGGCGTGTTCCGCGTCACCGAAGGCCTCCAGGCCCGCTTCGGCGAGGATCGCGTCGTCGACAGCCCCCTCGCCGAGTCGGGCATCATCGGCACCGCGATCGGCTTGGCGATCAACGGCATGCGCCCCGTGCCCGAGATTCAGTTCGAGGGCTTCCTCGGGCCCGCCTACGACCAGATCGTCAACCACGGCGCGCGGTATCGCACCCGCTCGCGCGGCGCGATCACCGTCCCGATGACCGTCCGCGTCCCCGTGCAGGGCGGTATCCACGCGCCGGAACTCCACTCCGATTCGCCCGAAGCCATCTACGCCCACCACCCCGGGCTCAAGGTCGTCATGCCCGCGTCCCCCTATGACGCCAAGGGCCTGCTGCTCAGCGCCATCCGCGACCCCGACCCGGTCATGTTCTTCGAGCCCAAGCGTATCTACCGCTCCTTCCGCGAGGAAGTGCCCGAAGACGAGTACACGATCCCCATCGGCAAGGGCAAGATCGTCAGCGAGGGGACCGACCTCACCGTCGTCACCTGGGGCGCGCCGGTCTACCAGTGCCTCGCGGCGATGGACAACCTGCCCGAGGATCTCTCGGTCGAACTCATCGACCTGCGCACGATCTACCCGTACGACGAGGACATCATCCTCGAGTCGGTCGAGAAGACCGGCCGCTGCGTGATCGTGCACGAAGCCCCGAAGACCTGCGGCTTCGGCGCCGAGATCGCGACGATGATCCAGGAGCGCGCGTTCCTGCACCTCAAGGCGCCCATCCAGCGCGTGACGGGCTTCGACACCATCATGCCCTACTACAAGTTGGAACTGGACTACCTGCCCGAGGCGCCGCGCATCGCGGACGGCATCCTCGCGTGTGCGCAGTACTGATCCGACAAGGGGAACAGGCTGGGGGTGCCACTGGCGGCTCGTTCGGCATTGCCAACCGAGGCACGGCATCATCAGCCCCGTTTGCCGGTATCTTCGCGGCATGAGCGCCCATCGAATCGTTGTCGCGTCGTTGTCCGTCGCCGCCGTTGTGCTGATCTGCGGATCGCCGATATCGCTTGCGCAATCAGGGCCGTCTACCCCAGCCGTCGCGCCCGAGGCGCCGCGGGAATCCGGCGCCGACCGTGCGCTCCTGCGGCTGCTCGACGAGGACCTTGAGAACACCAAGCGCGCCAGCCCCGTCAGCGCCAGCGTGCGCGGCGACCGTCGTTTCGACCGCGAACTCGCCGACGTCTCCGAGGCCGCGTACCTCGCCCGCGCCCGTACCGCGAACGACATGCTCGTGCGTCTGGCGCAGATCGACGTCGAGCAACTCTCCGATGAGAACCGGCTGAACTACGCCCTGCTCGACCGCGACCTGCGCGATCGCGCCGCGGCCGCCGCGTACAAACCGTGGCAGATCTCCGTCACCAATCTGAGCGGTCCGCAGCAGGACATCGCCCAGATCGCCGACCGCGTGTCGTTCGACACCCGCGCGCAGAAGCAGGACTTCCTCGCGCGCATCCGTCAGGTCCCGCGTGTGGTGGAGCAGACCATCGAGAACCTCCGCGGCGGCATCCGCGAGGGGCGCGTGCAGCCGCGCACCGCCGTCGCCGCGACGCCCGAGCAGGCGTTCAGCAACGCGACCGACGCGCACGCCGCCGACCCGACAACGCACCCGCTCTACAAGCCCTTCGCGGCCCTCGATCCGAACGATCCGCTCGCCCGCGAGGCGCAGCGAGCCATCCGCGAGTCTGTGCTGCCGTCGATGCGCGCGCTCGGCGAGTTCCTGCGCGACGAGTACCTGCCCGCCGCCCGCGCGAGTGTCGGCGCTTCGGACTATCCCGACGGCGCCGAGTACTACGACTACATGCTCGGCGTCATGACGACGACCGATCTCACGGCGGACGAAATCCACGAACTCGGGCTCTCCGAGGTCGCGCGGATCCGCGCCGAAATGATGGACACCATCCGCCGCTCCGACTTCATGGAGCGCGCCGAAGCGCGCAGCGCAGCCGGCGACGACGAGCGGCTCTTCCGCGCGTTCCTCGGCTACCTGCGCACCGACGGGCGGTTCTACGCCGAGAGCGCCGACGAAC
>JBQLZI010000129.1:0-7278 GCA_052168195.1 Phycisphaerales bacterium | reverse complement strand
GGTCGCGGTGGGGGTGTTCTTCGTGGCCGAGGCGGGCTTCGGGTTCGGCCCTCGGCGGAACCTGCTGCTCGGGCTGGTGATGGGCGTGACGTACATCGCGGGAGCGCTGGGCGTCGGCCCCGCGCTGCGCGGGCTGGCGGCGCGGGTGCGCTGGGTGTCGGCGCGGCTGGCGCTGGGCGCGATGCTCCTCGCGATGGGCGTATGCGCCTCGTCGATGGCGCTGGCGCGAGAGTCGCTGCTCGGCGCGAGCGCGGCGTGGGTGATCTGGCCCGCGATCGCGGTCTACTCCGCGGCGATGGGCGCGCTGTGGCCCATCGTCGAGAGTTACGTGACCGGCGGGCGGCGCGAGGACCAGCTCCGCAAGGTGGTGGGGTGGTTCAATGTGCTGTGGTCGTCGGGCGTGGTGCTGGCCGCGTGGATGATGGCGCCCATGCTCAAGGCGACGGACAGCGCGCTGGTGCTGATGCTCGTGACGGGTGTCTGCCACGTGCTGACGTGCGGGCTGCTGGCGTTCTTCGGGCCGTACCCGGCCAAGGAGGCGCACCACGGGGGCGAGCCGCACCCGGAGGTTTACGAACGGCTGCGCGCGGTCTTCCAGATTTTGCTGCCGGCGAGTTACGTGCTGATGTACACCCTGGCGCCGCTGGTGCCGAGCCTGCTGGGCAAACTCGGCGTGCCCGCGGAGCGCAAGACGCTGGTGTTCTCGGTGTTCCTGGGCACGCGCGTGGTCTCGTTCGCGCTCTTCGGGTGGTGGCAGGGCTGGCACGGGCGGTGGCGCACCCCTGTCTGGACGACCGGGCTGATGCTCGTGGGGTTCGCGGCGGCGCTGCTCTCGCCCACGCTGTGGGGCGTGGTCGCCGGGCTGGTGTGCTTCGGGATGGGGCTGGGCGGCATCTATACCTGCGCCCTGTACTACGCGATGGAGGTCGGCGCGGGCGAGGTCGAGGCGGGCGGCGTGCACGAGGCGCTGATCGGCGGGGGGTACACGCTGGGACCGCTTCTCGGACTCGGCGGGCTGGCGGCCGCGGGCGCGTGGGAAGATGGGCCGTCGTCGGAGGGCGCGACGGTGCTGCTCGCGGGATTGGTCATGCTGGCGGCGCTGGGGTTCGCGGTCCGGGCCGGAACACGCAGCCCCCGACGCCCCTGAACCGGATTCCGAGCAACCCGCGGCGCGGACGCCCAATAAAACAACCCCAGGCCCGCATTTCTGCGATGCCTGGGGCGTTGAGTAAGAGGGAAGCCTTGGTTGGGTCGGGTCGGTGAATCGTGGCGAGCGCACACGATAACCTCGTAGCCCGTGAAGAGACGTAGATTGCACGCTGGGGCCAGCGACGCCCGTCGCCGGCGGATTGCGTTTCTTCCCAGCGCAAATATACCTGCCGCTCTACTATTCGGCAAGACGAACCCGATCGGTTGCAAGGTTTTGTCAGTCGCCGGAAGTGGCGGGATTTTGCGGGGGTTGCGTGGCCGCTGGAGGCCCTGCGCGCGGGTCATGCACGCGAGAATTTCCAGGAAATCCCCGGGGTTCAGTGGGGCTGGAGCGCGTCGGGCGGGTCTCCCGCGACGATGCGATCCCTCGACGAGGGGCGGACGAGGTCCGCGACGAACGCCTGGAAGTCGCGCTCGAAGGCGTCGAGATCGTCGCCGAAGTACGCGCGGAAGACGGCCTCGCTGGCCAGCGAGCGGTCGCGCACGGCGCGGGCGAGAAACTCTCGGTCGGTGATGCGCGCGGAGACCGCGCCGGAAAGCCGCCCGCGCTGGGCGTCGGCCAGCATGGCGCGGAGCCCCTCGCGCGCTTCGCTCCCGTGGTAAGCGTTGAGGAAATGGATGAGCGCCCACCCCTGCGCGTAGAAGGTGAGCAGGTCGTCGTTGACGGGAGTGAGCAGGTCTTCGGGCGTGGAGCCGAGCATCACGCGCAGCGGGAGCAGATCGCCCCGGGCGTGGACGCGGCGGAGGTGGTCGAAGCGTTCCACGTTCGCCCACGGGAGGAACACGGGCGTCGCGCCGGCCCAGCGGTGGCCCTCCATGTAGACGGCGATGGATTCCTCGGCCCAGGCGGGCAGCCGCTCGCGGAAGGTCGACTGGGTGTACTGGTGCCAGCCCTCATGGGCCGCGATGGCGAGGGTGTCGAAGACGCCGATGTCGAAGAAGACACCCTTGCCGCCGTGCGCGAAGCCCCCGCGGGCGACGCGGCTGATGCCCTGCCCGCGCCCGCCCAGCACCTGAAGGGTCATGCGCTGCCACTGGGCCCGGGTGTCGAGCAGGAAGGTGTCCATGCGCTGGGACGGCCGCGGCAGCGGGCCGAGCGCACGGGTGTAGTGGTCGAGGGCGATCTCGAGGAACGCGGGCGAGCGGTCGAGGAGCGTGGCGTCGCGCTCCGTCGTGTAGAGCCGGAAGTTCGGCGTGGTGATCACGCGCCCCTCGGCGCCCGAGTACTGCCAGGGCTCGACAGACTCGATCACGGCGCGGGGGCCAGCTGTTGAGGAGGGCGCCTCCTCCGGGGCGCGGGCGGCGTCCATCCGCGGGGACGACGAGCAGCCCGCGAGCGCGGCAAGGGCGAACGCGATGGGGAGAGCGCGGCGGTTCACAGCCCCTTCAGCGCCTCCCGAGTCGCGTCGCGGTCGGCCTGCTGGGCGGCCAACTGGTCGCGGGTCTGCTGCACGAGGTGCGCCGGCGCACGCTCCGCATAGCCCGGGTTGGCGAGGCGCCCCTCAAGGGCCGCGATCGACTTGTCGAGATCGGCGAGTTTCGCCTCGAGCCGCCCCCGCTCCGCGCCGGCGGCCCCCGGGTCCGCGGCGTCAACGAGGTCGCTCAGCCGGTGCTCGTGCGCGTCCATGGTGAACACACTGGAGGCGCCGGAGGGCGCGTCCTCGCGGATCTTGCCCAGGTTGCCCATCGCCATCACGAAGGATTCGTTCATGCGCACCAGCCCGAGCAGGTGCGCGTCCTGCGGGTTCAGGTGCAACGTGACCTTCCGCTTGGGCGGCACGTTCTGGGAGGCGCGCGTCTGCCGGACCGATTCGATCAGCGTGCGCAGGCGCTCGAAGTCGCGTTCGGCGGCCTCGTCGCGAAGCCCGGACGCGACCCGCGGCCACGGCGCGGCGCAGAGCAGGCCGCTCTCGTGCTCGCCCAGCGTCAGCCCCGCGATCGGCGCGGCGGGCGACTCGCGCAGCCGCTCGTAGATCGTTTCGGTGATGAACGGCGCCACGGGGTGGAGGGCGCGGAGGATCGTGTCGAGCGAAGCGCGGAGGATCGCCCGCTGCTCGGCGTCGTCGCCGATCGTCGGCTTCACACCCTCCAGGTACCAGTCGCAGAAGTCGCGCCACAGCAGGTCGTAGAGCGACTGCGCGTACCCGCTGAACTCGTAGCCGCGGATCGACTCGTCGATCTGGGCCACGCTGGCCGCGAGGCGCGAGAGCATCCACCGGTCGACCAGCGGCCGCGACGACGGGTGCGCGACGGGGTCGACGCTCTGCCCGTCGAGTTTGCTCAGCGCGAAGCGCGAGGCGTTCCAGAGTTTGTTGCAGAAGTTCCGCCCGAGGTCGAACTTCGGGGACGTGTTCTTGCCCGTCTTCGCGTCGGGCTCGACCGGCATGCGCACGTCCTGCGTCTGCGTCGTCATGTGGCACAGCGTGAAGCGCATCGCGTCGGCGCCGTGGGTCTCGATGATGTCGAGCGGGTCCACGCCGTTGCCCAGAGACTTGGACATCTTCCGCCCCTCGCCGTCCTGGATCATCGCGTGGATGAACACGTCTCTGAACGGCGACGGGCCGGGCTGATAGCGCCCCGACTCGTCCTGTTTCGCGAGGAAGTAGCGGTTGAACATGACCATCCTGGAGACCCAGAGGGTGATGATCTCGCGCGCGGTGGTGAGGACGTTCGTGGGGTTGAACGCGGCCAGCAGGCCCTCCGTGTCGCCGTTCTCACTTCCGGGGGCCGGCCAGCCCATCGTCGAGAGGGGCCAGAGCGCGGAAGAGAACCAGGTGTCGAGGACATCTGGGTCGCGTGCGGAGCCATCGAGGGTTGTCTCGGCGCCTTCGTCGCGCGCACAGGAGAACAATTTGCCGTCGAATTCTTGCGTCGCGATGCCCTTGCCGTTCGCACCGCCGCTCCACACCGGGATCCGGTGTCCCCACCAGAGCTGGCGTGAGATCGGCCAGTCGCGCAGGTTCTCGTGCCACGTCTGGTACGTCTTCGCGTAGCGATCGGGGATGAAGCGCAGGTCGCCGCCGAGCAGCGCGGTCTGCGCGAGGCCCGCGAGCGAGAACACCGGCACGTCGGTCCCGGGAATCGTCGCGTTGAACTCGGTTTCGCTGCGCCCTTGCTTGAACAGCGGGATCGGCTTCTTGACGGCGATGTACCACTGGTCGCTCAGGTACGGCTCGATGGCCGCGTGGGAGCGGTAGGAGTGGCCCACGCTGTGGGTGTAGGGCTTCTGGGCTTCGAGCAGACCCGCGTCGCGAAACGCCGCGACGATCGCCTTTCGCGCGTCCTCGCGCGACATGCCGACCCACTTGTCCGCGTCGCAACCGTCGCAATCCGTCCACCCGTGCGCGCGGCTGATGGTCGCGTCGGGCGCCATGACGTTGATCGTCTGGAGGTCGTGCCGCTTGCCGATCTGCTCGTCGTTCACATCGTGCGCGGGCGTCACCTTCAGGAAGCCCGTCGCGAACTGCGCCTTGGGGTCCTTGGCCGCGGCCTCGGGATCGCTCTGCATCGCCGCGGGCAGCACCACGTAGTCGTCCGCGACGATCGGGATTACGCGACCCACGAACGGGAGTTTCACGAACTTTCCGACGAGCGCGTTGGCGCGCGGGTCGCGCGGGTTCATCGCCACGCCCGTGTCGCCCAGGTAGGTCTCGGGCCGGGTCGTCGCGACGGTGATGTGGTCCGTCGTCGTCCCGTCCGGGAGTTTCGCGCCGATCGGCGATCCTGATTCATCGCACAGCGGGTAACGGAGGTAATAGAAGAACCCGTCCACCTCGCGCATCTCGACTTCGTCGTCGGCGAGCACGGTCTGGGTGACCGGGTCCCAGTTGACCAGGCGCTTGCCCCGGTAGATCAGCCCGTCACTGAAGAGCCGGAAGAACGCCTCGCGCACGGCTTTCGCGCACGTCTCGTCCATCGTGAAGCGCTGGCGCTCCCAGTCGCACGAGCAGCCCATGCGCTTGAGCTGGTCGGTGATGACCTTCTCGTACTCGTCCTTGAAATCCTGGACCTTCGCGACGAATTCCTCGCGCTGGTAGTCCGTCCGGCGCTTCTGCTCGCTCGCCAGCAGCCGCTTCTCGACGACGGTCTGCGTCGCGATGCCCGCGTGGTCGGTGCCGGGCATCCACAGCGCCTCGAAGCCCATCATCCGGTGCGCGCGGGTCAGCACGTCCTGCAGGGTGTTGTTCAGCCCGTGGCCCAGGTGCAGCGCCGCCGTCACGTTGGGCGGGGGAATGACGATGGAATAGGGCTTCCGTTCGCCGCTGAGGACGGGATCGGGGTGGGCGTGGAAGACGCCCGCGGCGTCCCAGCGCTCGCGGATGCGCGGCTCGTGCTCGGCGGGGGAGTACGCCTTGGGGAGGTCGTTGGTGGTCGCGGGTGTGGTCGGCATGGCTCGCTTCTGGCTCGGGATCGACGAGTGTAGGGGACGGGCGGTACGCTGACCGGATGGACGACCGCATCGCCGATCTGCGGAAACGCCGGCTGCTCGCCTCGCTGGCGGCGCTGGGCCTGATCCTGCTCGCCGCGGGCGCGGGCTGGCTGCTCGTCGACGCGGCAGGCCGGGCCCGCTCGGCGCAGCAGGGCGCGACGGCGCCGACGGCGCGGGTGTCGGAGATGCTCGAGGCCGCGCGGCAGCACCTCCGCGCCGACGACCTCGAGAAGGCCGAACTGCTGCTGCGCGATATCGCGACGCGGGCGCCCGACGATTACGAGGTCTGGTCGCTGCTGGGGGAGACGCTGCTCTCGCGTGGGCGGACGCGCGAGGCGTACGAGGCCTACGCGAACGCCGCGGCAGCCCCCGCCGCGCCCGTGGAACTGGAGTTCAACGCGGGGACCGTCGCGAACACCGCGGGCCTGACCGCCGAGGCGCTGAACCACTATCAGCGGGCGAGTGCGCGGAAGCCCAACGATCCGCGGTTCGCGCTCTACCTCGCGCAGATCCAGCGCAAACTCGGCGACACGGTCGGCGCGAAGGCGAGCCTGCTGCGCGCGGCGAACTTGCGGCCCGACATGGCCGTCGCGTGGGGCGTGCTGGCCGACATCGCGCTGCAGGAGAACAACCTGACGATCGCGCGCCAGCACGTCGACAGGGCGCGGGACCTGGAGCCCGACAACGCGCAGTGGCGGCTGATCGAGGCGCGCGTGCTGCGCAGGCAGAACGACCCCCAGGCCGCGGCGCGGCTGCTGCTGGCGATGCCCGACGACCGGCTGCTGGGCGATCCCGCGCTCGTGGACGAGGCGGCGTCGTCGCTCGCGATGCTGGGCGAGGTGGATGAAGCGGCATCGCTGTACCTGCGGGCGGCGGATCGGCTGGCGCAGAACGCTGAGGTGAACTACAAGGCGGCGCTCATGCTGCGGCGCGCGGGTCGCGTGGACGACGCGCTCGTGCTGGCCGATGTCGCCGCGGGGCTGGGCAGCGCGCCGGCGCGGGATCTGGCCGCGAGCATCCGCGCCGGGCAGACGCCCTGATCACCGCTGCGCATCCACGAACTTGTCGGGTTCAGCCGCGGGCTTCGCGGGCCGGACGCGGATCACGCCGCGCGGCTCGGGGTCGGTCTGTGCGCGGGTGTCGGCGATGACGCCGGCGGCGACGTTGCGGTGCGTGCGCACGCCGCCGAGCAGCCCGTAGCGTTCGAGGAAATCGACGCGGGCGGCCTCGAGTTGCTCAAGATCGCCGTTGCCGACAATGGGCGTCCACGGGCTGAACGCGACGGACGTGGGACCGACGTTGACCGCGATGCGGAGGTCTTCGAGGGCAGGCGCGGCGCCGTAACGCATCGGTTTGGCGCGGTCGGAGGAGGCGGGGGGCGCCAGCAGATCCGCGACACCGGGCGAAGCGTCCTGATGCACGTTCACGTACACGGGCGCGAAGTACGGACGCGACGCGGGACGCTCCGCGACGGGCGCGAGGGCGACCGAACCTCCCCCGCCCGCGGTGAACGTGGCCACCTGCGCGGCGGCCGGCCCTGCGAGGACGCCGGCAACGGCGCAGACCGACGCGAACAACGCGGCACGATGCGTCATCTCTCTACTCCCGATAATCCTTCGCCGCGCAGGATGCGCGACGCC
>JBQLZI010000128.1:0-7283 GCA_052168195.1 Phycisphaerales bacterium | reverse complement strand
TCGCCCGCCTGGATGCTCAGCAGCCCCTGCAGGATCATCTCGCGCGAGAGGATCTCCTCGGCGCTGCGCAGCGCGAGTTTGTCGCCGATCGGCCCGGCGACCGCGTTCGCGAGGATCGTCGCGTACATCGTGGCGACGACCGACACCGCGAGCATCATGCCCATCACCTCGATCGAGCCGCCCAGGTTGGCGAACATGCCGACCTGACCGACCAGCGTCGCCGCCAGGCCCCACCCGGGGCCGAAGACCTTGATGAGGTCGAAGAACTTCTTGCCCGCGGCGTGGCGGTCCTGCATGGCCATGATCTCCATGCGCATCGTCATCTCGATGTTGTCCGGGTCCACGCCGTCGATCGCCGCCTTGAGCCCGGCCTTGAGGAACTCGTCGTCGAGTTTCTCGACCTCGGACTCGAGCGAGAGGATGCCGTCGCGGCGGGCCTTCTCGCCCAGTTCGCCCATGAGTTTCACGACCTCGCTGGGGCTCTTGGACTTGTAGAAGAAGAACTTCTTGGTGTAGCCGGGGATCTGCTTGATCTTGGCCATGGGCATGGCCATGAAGATGACCGAGACGGTGCCCCCGAACACCATGATGAAGCCCTTCTCGGAATAGAACATCAGCCAGTCGCCGTGGCTGGCCTTGTAGCCGACCACCACGAGGCACACCAGCCCGATGATCGTTCCGATGACCGATGCCTTGTCCATCGCGGGCCCGCTCTCCGAATGACGCGTCGAGGGTCGTGCGCCCACGCGTCCAGCGCGAGGGCTCGACTCTGTCATCGGCGCAGGCGTTCGCCCGATACACCGCCCGCGCCCGCCGCGTCGACGGCCCAGCCCGCCGAGACCGACCCCCCCGCCCAACCCGCGCAGGCGGAACCGGCACGCGTCCGAGAACCGCTCAGGGCGTGGGCGCGTTCGCTGGGGCCGCGTTCGGCTGCGGTGTGGCGGGCGCGCTCATCTGCCCCGGCCGGGGGACTGGCCCGCCGGGCGGGACGTGGTCGATCACGATCGGGATCTCGATGACCGCATCCAAAATCCGGGTGACATCGGGCGTGCGAGCGGCGGAGGCCGGGTCCGGACGCAGGATCACTCGCCCCGGGTTGGCAGGGTTGGTCATCCAGAATCGTTCGAACCAGAAAAGTTGATGCGCCGAGTGTACGGCCGGCATGGTCCTTGAGAGGAACCGGCCGGCGCGTCGAGGCGATGGCTCCCCGGGGAGGTCAACGAAGATTTCGAACGAGACCGCAGGATCGATCGGCGTGCGAGATTCGAGCCATACCGGACCCGTCTGCCCCGGACCCACCATGATCTCGAGACTGAACGGCTGACCCCGCAACATCCGCACGATTGCCGTCGCGTTCTGGGAGAGCGTTGCGCGCAGCGACGGCGAATCGATGAGTTCGACCGCGGCGTCCTCCGACTTCACCGGCGTCACCTCGAACTCGCCGCTGACGGGCCAGGACGTGCGCAGTTCGAGGGCCTCAATCTCTGCCTCCGTCGCGAATCGCGTTCCCGGATCGTGCGCGGATCGGACCGACGCCGTCCCGTCAACGCGAACGGTGTACGGCGTAACCAGCGTCCGCGCAGAATCCCATGTCTCCTTGCTTCGGGACATCGGAATCCACACGGTGCGCAGCCCTGCCGCATCGATGCGCCCGCCTCTGGACAACCACCCCTGATCGTGCAACTCAATCCGGATATCGCCGCCCTCATGCTGGAGCACTATTTCGGGGCCGACACGGAACCCCATGTCGTAATGCGACGGCAACCAGACGTCATTGCCCTCGGTCACACGCAAGATGAGACGATGGAATCCGTGTCCCCTGTAGAGGCCGTGGATCTCGACATTCGGCGCTTCCCCGATCGCGATCTCCGGCCTTCCGACCACCTCGAATCTCCAGATGTGCGCCCAGAACTCCTTCACATCCTCCGACGTGGTCTTGCCGTTCAGCGTCAGCGAGGCGAACACGTCCCCCAACGTGCCCCAATAGATCGCGTCGTCGTGCTGCCACTCGAGGATCCGCTTCGTCAGCCGTTTCGCCGCGGCGTCTCCGATCTCGTCCGCGTCGGCGCGCCTTAGCAGTTCCTTCTGGTGCGCGAAGCCGTTGGTGTACGAGTCACGCTCCACGCCGTGGATCAGGTACCACGTCGGCGCCCACGCGAGCGGGTTGGCGTTCGTCGCGCGCGAGTACACGGCCACGCCCACCGGCGCAGCGGCCAGCAGCAACAGCGCCGCGCTCAGCGCGACCATCCCCCGCCGCGCAACGCGCCTGCCCCACTTCACCTCGCGCTCGCCCCGCGCCACGCGGCCGCACTCCGGGCAGGTCACGGGGTAGCCCGCGCCCGGCCTTGAGGCGCCGAGGAACGACGTCAGTTCGTACCGGCATCGGCGGCGTCTGCACCGGGGGAGCGCGTCGACCCGCCGCCCACGGAGCCCGATCAGCAGCGCAACCACAGCGCACGCGGCGAGCACGGCCAGAATGCGCCAGTCGATCCAGCCCACGGCGCCTCCTTCGGGCGCAGTGTACCAGAGCGTTGCAACCCCTCTCCCCTCGGGGGAGCGGTTCGGTCAGAGCGTCTCGCAGAGTTCCGCGAGCAGGCGCACGCCGAAGCCGGTCGGGGTTTCCTTGACGAGCGGGCCCTTGTCGCCGCTGACGCGGTGCACGCCGGCGATGTCGAGGTGGCACCAGGGGGTGCCCTCGGTCACGAAGTACGACAGGAACGCGGCGCCCTGGATGGGGTGCGCCTCGCGGACGGGCGCGCTGTTGTGGATGTCCGCGATGGGGCTCTTCATCATCTCGCGGTATTCCTTGTGCAGCGGCAGACGCCAGACGCGCTCGCCGCTGCTCATCGACGCGCACTCGACGGCGCCGCGGAGTTTGTCGTCGTCGCACCACATGCCCGCGTAGGTCGAGCCGAGCGCGACGACCACGCCGCCGGTGAGGGTGGCGACGTCGACGATGGCCGCGGGCTTCTCCTTCTCGCAGGCCCAGATGAGGCCGTCGGCGAGGACGAGGCGCCCTTCCGCGTCGGTGTTCGTCACTTCGACCGTCACGCCGTTGCGGAACTCGATGCAGTCGTCGGGGCGGTAGGCGTTCTCGTTCACGCTGTTCTCGGCGGCCATGAGCAGCGCGACCACGGGAAAGTTCGGTTTGACGACGGTCGCGATGGCGTGCATCGCGCCGAGCACGGCGCACCCGCCGTCCTTGTCGCCCTTCATGCCCTTCATGCCGTTGTTGACCTTGAGCGACAGCCCGCCCGTGTCGTAGGTGATCGTCTTGCCCACGAGCACCAGCGGCTTCGCGTCCTTCTTGGGCCGCGAAGGCGTGTACTCCACGCGGATCATGCACGGCTTGTTGATCGACGCCATCCCCACGTTCATCAGCCCGGTGAATCGTTCGCGCTCGAGCGCCGCGCCCTCGTACACCTTCACCTTGAGATTCGTGTGGTGCTTGGCCATGTCGCGGGCCTGGTCGGCCATCCACTTCGGCGTCGCGACGTTCGGCGGCGTGTTCGAGAGGAACCTGGAGAAGTTCGCCGACAGCGCGAGCCCGAGCCCGGTGTCGACGCCCTTCGTGAACGCGGCCGTCGACGACGACACCTTCAGCGCCTCGCGGGTCTTCTCGCCGTTCACCGAACCCTTGTAATGGTCGAACAGGAACGAGAGCAGGCCGAGCGATTCGCCCACGCACCGGCCGGCGCGGTTCGCGTCGAGCGTGACGCCCTTCACGCCCAGCGCGCCGTCGAGTTCGAACCGGACCGAGGCGCACTTGCACGCGGCGAGTTTGCGTCCCAGCGTGGCCGCGGCGGAGCGCATCGTCTCGGCCGAGAACTCCTTGGCCGCGCCGAGCCCGAGGACCAGCACGCGGTCGGACTTCGGGCCTTTGCCCTTGCCGGCGGAGGCGGGGAACGCCTCGAGGATCTGCCCCGATTCGCCCGTCGCCTCGGCGCGGGCAAGCGCGCTCTCGACGGCCTCGCGGGTCGCGGCGTCCAGGGCGTCGCCCGTGGCCTTGTCGAGCGCAGGCTTCGCGTTTTTCGCGGATTTCCCGGTCGATTCGTGCTTGAAGACGCCCACGACGAGCGCGTCCACACGCTGGGGGGCCGACGACGAGACGCTCACGGACTTGAACATGGTGGTTCCTTCTCCAAGGGGGCTGGGATGGAGGGTAGCGCCGCGCCGCAGCCGGGTTGCACGACTCCGGCCGGGCGATTCCGCTCCCGCGGGTACACTCGGCGCATGAGCAACCGCCCGCGGAACCTCGAGGCGCCCTGGCGCGACGCGTACCTGCGCTCCATGACCGACGAGGTCATCAACCAGCCCGGGGGCGCGACGGGGCACGGCGCCGACCGCGTCGTTCCCTCCCAGTCCGCGAGCGGGTCGTTCCTCCGCGACTACTGGCTCAGCCCCGAGCAGGACGAGAAGAACCATGTCATCGCGCGCTTCCCCAACCAGAGCGGCGATCCGGAAGACGCCGAGGGGACAGGCGGGATGATCCTGCTCAACCTGTACCCCTACGCGGGCGGGCACCTGCTCGTTGCGCTGGGCGAGCCGCGGGCGCGCCTGCTGGACTATTCCGCGGCGCAGCGGGCGGCGCTGTGGAGGATGGTCGAACTCGCGGCCGACCTGATGGAGCGCACCCTCCGGGCCCAGGGGATCAACTACGGCATCAACGAGGGCCGGGCCGCCGGCGCGGGCGTGCCCCAGCACCTGCACGCGCACCTGGTTCCGCGGTGGCACGGCGACGTGAACTTCATGACCACGGTCGCGGAGGCCCGCGTGATCCCGGTGTCGGTGGACGTCACCGCGCAGCGTTACCGCGAGGTGTGGAAGACGATCGGCGCTTCTCCACGCTGACCGGGGTGCGCTCGACCATCTTCACGCGCGTGATCGCCGCGTTCGACGACTCGCGGAGTGCTTTGAGCCCGCCGGTGCGCATCGCCCGGTCGAGGGCGTAGCGCGTCGAGGCGCCGTCGACGCCGATCGTGAGCACGCCGCGGGTCAGCGACACGATGCTCGTCTTGGGGAGCAGCGCGGGCGGGCAGGCGGCCTCCCACGCGCATGCCACGCCGGAAAGGCTCCGTGCCGCGCGCTGGTAGCGGCGCGCGTCGCCCGCCAGCGAAGAGAGGGAGAGGTCGCGCCCCTCGCGGACGCGCAGCCCGCGGAGACGGCCCACCGACGCGTCCGCGACGCGGGCGTCGAGGTCTGGATGGTTCGGACGATTCGGCACCACGGGAGATTAGCGTCGCGGCGCCTTCGCGAGCGCCCGGTCGAGCGATGCCCGCACCCATACGGCCTCGTGTCCCTCGCGGGCCGCCTCGTCGAGCCAGTCGCGGTGCTCCGGGCGGGCCTGGCCCGCGGCGATGGCCTTCTCCACGCACGCGATGCGCACCTTCGAATCGTCGAACAATTCACAGGCGCCCTCAAGGAGTGTCTCGGCGTCGGCCGTGCGCCCCGCGGCGAGCAGGGCCGCGTATTGCGTGGAGAGCCGGTCGATGTGGAACCCCGACATGTCCGGCATCGCCCCGTGCGCGTGCTCGGAATCCTGCATCATGCGGATGTGCTCGAGTTGCGCGGCCGGGTCCATCAGCACGCCGGCGTCGGCCCAGCGGTCGGCGGCCACGAGCAGCGGCGTGAGCCGGAACTCGAAGCGCGCGAGAGCCTTCGCCGCGCCGGGCTCGGTCTTGAACCCGTCGACGAAGCCGAGCGTCGCGTCGTTCTCGCCGAGTGTCTCGTTGAGCACGATCCAGTCGGCGAGCGCCTCCTGATTGATCGGTCGCGCGTCGAGTTGCTCCGCGACGGCGTCGCGCTCCTTCTCGAACGCAATGCGCGCCTTGGGGTGCGCGATCACCAGCCGCGCGATCGCCCCTGCGAGGAACGACTGGCGCACGCCATCCATGGCGGGCGCTTCCTTGTGCATGTTCTTCCACAGCCAGAGGTATTCCTCGAGGGCCTCGTCGTTTCGGCCCATCATCGCGAGGTTCTGCGCCTGCGACATGCGTTCCTGCATGCGCGTGGCGGCCTTCTCGGGCCCCTCGGGCATCTCGGCGATTTCCCGCTCGCGGACTTCGGCGGCGGTCGAGCCGCCCTTCACGGCGAGCATCCACTTCATGAACCCCTTGGCGTCGCGGAAGCCGACCGCGCGGTCGACCTCCTTGCCGTCGCGCAGCACGACGACGGTCGGCATGGCGTTCACCCGGAATTTGCGGGCGACCGCGGGCTCGCGGTCGACGTCGACTTGAATCGCGACGGCGTTCTCGCGGAGCCATTTGACGACACTGGCGTTCGACCACGTCACGCGGTCCATCTGCTTGCACGGGCCGCACCAGACGGCGGTGAAGTCGATGACGACGAGGCGGTCTTCTTCGGCCGCGAGTTCGGTCGCCTTCTCGTGGGTGAGATCCTGGAACACGCGCGGCTTGGCGCCTGCCGACGGCATGGCCGAACAGGTTGCGATCAGGATGACGAGAACGGCGATCGTGCGCATGGCGGGCCTCTCCGGGAGCGTGCGGCGGCGATGCTCCAGACTACCACGGGCGGTCCGGGAATCGAAGATGTTTCCCGGTTCTCGGCGCAACGTTTCGTGACGGGACAGCCCGGTGGTAGCATTGGTCCGACCGTTCGCCCGCCCGCAGGAGTTCGATATGTCCCCATCCCGCTGCCTCGGCCTCGTCGGCGTCGCGCTCGCCGCGACGTTCGCGTGCCCCGACCCATCGAAGCCCAACGCGCCGAGCGAGGTTCCGATCGTGTACGCGCGTTTCGACGGGGTGCGTGGAGGAACGGGCAGCGCGTACACGCAGGAAATCGTGGACGCGATCGACGCGGCGTCGTACGAGCACATCCACCGCAACGAACTGTTCACCCGCGCGGGGCACAACAAAGGGATCAACGGCGCCGAGCACGACCTCTGCCGCGACGCGATCAAGACGCGGCTGGAGTCGTACGGGCTGTCGGCCGAACTCCACCCGTTCCTCTTCAACGGGCAGACGTATCACAACGTGATCGGCACGCAGGTCGGGGTGGAGTATCCCGACTCGTACATCATCGTGAGCGCGCACTACGACACGGTGAACAATCCCGGCGCGGACGATGACGCGTCCGGCGTGGCCGCGTTCCTTGAGATCGCGCGGGTGCTGAGCCGGTACGAGACGGCGTACACGGTGAAGTACATCGGGTGGGACCGCGAGGAGCAGGGCAAGGTCGGCAGCACGCGGTACGCCCAGCAGTTCGCGAGCGACGACATCGTCGCGGTCGTGCAGATCGACATGGTCGCGCACGATGTGGGCAAC
>JBQLZI010000127.1:0-7293 GCA_052168195.1 Phycisphaerales bacterium | reverse complement strand
CTGCGCGGTCCGCGGCCCGGGCGTCCCGGCGGCCGCGCCCTTCGTTCACAAACGACAGCCCGAGCATGCCCAGCGCGAAACATCCCGCGACGACGAGCAGCGCAGCCCGAGCGCCGATGGCCCACGCCGCCACGCCGTAGAGCGGGGGGCCGATCACCGCGGCGAGTTTGTACGCCGAGCCCCACAGCCCGAAGAACTCCGCGCTCTGGTGCACCGGCGTGAGCACCCCGAAGAACGCACGGCTGCCGGCGCCGATCGCGCCCAGCGCAAGCCCGATGAGATTGCCGATGGTCCAGAACGCCCACTCGAACGACGGCGTTCGCGGCATGATCGCGGCGCCGCACGACGCGATCACCCACACGCCGAGGGTGAGCATGAGCGCGCGCTTGCGCCCGATCGAGTCCTGGAGTTTCCCGATGCAGAAGGCACCGACGCCCGCCGTAACCGTGATCTGCAGGAAGAAGAGCAGCAACTTGACGCCGGTGAGGCCGAAGTCTTCCTTCGCGATGATCCCCGCGAAATAGATGACCACCTGCACGCCCGCGGAATAGACGAGGAACGCGGGGAGGAAGCGGAAGACTTGACGGAATCGCGAGGCGTCGCGCAGCGTACGTCCGAAGCGCGCGAAGCCGGCGACGAGCGGATTGGATGGTGCGCGTGCGGCCCGCGCACGGGGACGCTCCCGCACGAAGAGGAATGTTGGCAGGGCGTTCACGAAGAACCACACCGCCGCGAGCGCGACCAGGGCGCGGTTCTCGGCGGCATCGGCCTCGGCGCCGGTCAGGAGCAGCGCAACAGGGAGCACGAGCAGGGCGCCCGCGTAGCCCATTGTCCAGCCGAGCGCGCTCACGCGGGCCATGCGCTTGGCGTCGGCGATGTCCGGGAGGAACGCTGCGACGAGGTTCTCGCCCGCGGAGTAGCACACCGTCGCGAGCGCGAAGCAGATCATCGCGTAGACGACGGCGCCCTCGCCGGCACGCGAGAGCAGCAGGAGCGCTCCCACGCAGCCGAGCCATGTGAGGAACAGGATGCGCTTCTTGGCGCCGGACTGGTCCGCGAGCGCGCCGATGACGGGCGCGGTCAGCACGACGAGCAGGTTGGCGCCGCCCGCGGCAAGCCCCCACAGCCAGCGGCCGCGCGCTTCGTCTCCCACGATCACCGAAGCGAAGTAGATCGGGAAGAAGAGCGTGTTGATGAGCAGCGCGAACGACTGGTTCGCGAGGTCGAACATTCCCCACGCCCACACTTCGCGCGGGTTGGGCAGTCCTCGGAATGGGTTCAGCCGCGCGAGCACGCGCCGGAGGATACCGCCGTCGCGTGCGGCGCGGGCTTACTCGCCCGCCTTGGCGACCTCTTCCTTCGGAGCGGGTGGATGCTCAAGCCCGAATTCGTCGAGGATTGGGTCGATGAGCGCGGCCTTCTTCGCGAGCGAGCCGGCGGGGTGCAGCGCGCGGTGCGCGATCTTGCCCTCGGGGTCGATGATGACCACGTGGGGGATGCCGCGCACGCCGTAGTCGGGGTTGAAGACTTCCTGCGCCGTGAAGCCGATGGTCCAGTTGATGTCGCGTTCTTCGATGAAGCGCGCCATCTGCTCGAACTCCTGCTCGTGGGTCGCGGCTTGCTCCGGACCCGCCTCGAGATACGTCGTGCCCTGGGGGCTGGTGACGCCGACGACCTTCACGGGGTAGCCCTGATAATGCTCGACCAGTTCGCGCACCTGCGGGAACGAGGCGATGCACGGCCCGCACCACGTTGCCCAGAAATCCAGCACGACGACATTTCCTCTGAGGTCGGCGAGACTCGTGAAGGGCTCATCGTCGGAGACCCAGGTGAAGTCGAGTTCGGGCGCGGGGTTGCCCACGAGTTTGGCGATCCGTGGCGCGGCCTCGAGCAGGTCGAGTTCGCGGGAGGCGTTGCGGACGGACTGCGAGTCGTTCTCGGCGACGACCTTCTCGAGCGACTCGACAGCCTTCACGCGGAAAGTCTCCGCGGCGGCCGCGACCGACTCGTCCTTGGTGGCGTTGGCCGCGTCGTAGAACGCGACCATGCCCTGCGTCGACGCGAGGGGCGCGTTCGTGGGGAAGGCGGCGGCGCCGGTCTGCAACGCCTGCGACATGGATGCGAGCGTGTCCTTGGGGATCTCGTACGCGACCGTGTACCAGAGCCCGCCGATGCGCCCTTCCCTTGCGGCCTCGCCGAACTGCTGGTGTGTCAGAATCGTGGACGTGATCTTCGCGATCTTCGCGCGCAATTCCTCGTCTTTTTCCCGCGTCCATGCGAGGAGATTGGCTTTCACCGAGAGCGCGTCGACGGCGTCAACGCCGCCTTGCTCGATGATCGCGTCGAGTGCGGCGATCGCCTCGGCGGATCGGTCGCCTTCGCTCCCGGGCTCATACGTGGTGATGAGCGCCTTGTCCGCCAGTTGGCGGAGTTGCTCGATGGGGAGGTCGCGGATCGGCAGATCGGCGTTCGTCTCGGCCTGCAGGGCGACGACGCGATCCTTCTTCGCCTGACCGTTCGTGCGCAACTCCATCATCTTCGAGTCGTACTGCTCGATGACGCGCCGGAACTCGGCGTCGGACATCGGCCCGGCGAGCGAACCCGCGGACAGCGCCAGAGCGGCGGCGAACGTGGACAGCGCGAGAATATTCCGTCGGATCATGTCGGCCTCCTTGATCAAGGATCGGGACACGCCGGACGCGCGGCTCGCGGCCGACCGTCGCATCTTCCCGAAAAATCCCTGGTGTGTAAAGGACTTTGAGCGCCTCAGGGCCGCAGCCAGCGAGTGAGGAACTCGACCTGGGCGTTCTTCGCGTCGTTCGCGACCTTGCCGAACCCCGCGTGCTCGTAGGGTGCGCCCGTGACCGG
Source organism: Phycisphaerales bacterium (assembly GCA_052168195.1). GTDB lineage: Bacteria > Planctomycetota > Phycisphaerae > Phycisphaerales > UBA1924 > JAHBXC01. Next base: position 4,425 of record JBQLZI010000127.1, on the reverse strand, counting down.
CCAGGTCTTGAGCGTGAGCAGGTCGGCCGCATCTGCCCCGAGGTCGCTGTAACGGGTCTCGAGCGCGGCGAACAGACTCCGGATCGCGTCGACCGGGACCCATTCATCGGCCTCGCTGTGGAGGGCGAGCAATGGCGTGGCCGACCAGCCGTCGGCGTGCCTGATCGGGTCGAGGTTCTCGATCAACTCGCGCGGGTACCGCTGGTCGTAGAACCGCATGAAGGAGAAGTCGCCCGCGGTGCTCTCGACGGCAGCGGCCTTGAACGGATGCTGCGAACCCAGACGCCGGAGCGTGACCATCCCTCCGGCGCTCATGCCGCCGATCGCGAGACGGTCGAGATCGAACACGCCGTTCCACTTCGGATCGCCGAGCGCGTCGACCACGTGGTCGAGTTCCCCGAGCATCTGCTCGACGACGCGGAGCGTGTTATCGGGGGAGTTGAGGGCGCGGTCGAAGCGTTCGCCGTGGCCGGGCAGGTCGAGGGCGACGGCGGCCATGCCCGCGCGGACCCAGCGCAGGTACCGGCCCGGGTCGAGTTCCTTGCTGACGGTGCGCCCGTGCATCCAGATGACGGTGGGCGCGGGGCGTTCCCAGTTCGGGTGCGCCAGCAGCGCGGGCACGCCCTGCGTGGTTTCCCGGGCGAGTTTCTCGAAGCGGGCCTGCTTCGCGAGCGAGGAGGGCAGTTCGGCGAAGCGGCCGCCCGGCGGGGGCGGGGGGATCTGCCCGAGCGGGTCGCTCACGCGAGCACCCCGCCTGCGCGCACGAACGGATTGGTCTGCTTCTCGCGTCCGATGGTCGTCTTGGGGCCGTGGCCCGGCAGTGCGATGGTGTCGTCGGGCAGCGCGTAGAGGGTCTTCAGGATCGACTCGTAGAGGGCATCGGAATCGCTGGTGGGGAAGTCGTGGCGGCCGATCGATCCGGCGAAGAGCGTGTCGCCGACGAAGGCGACGTTCGCCGCGGCGCAGTGGAGGGTGATCCCGCCGGGCGAGTGCCCAGGCGTGTGGAGCACGGCGAAGTCGATCCCGCCGAGGGTGAGCGTTTCGCCGCCTTCGAGCAGCGTGTCGGCGGGGGAGGAGGTCACGGGCACGCCCGCGCCTTCGGAGAGGTTGAGCATCGGGTTCCCGAGCCAGTCGGCCTCGTCGCGGTGGAGGAGGACTTCGGCGTCGGGGAAGGCCGTGCGCAGTTCGGTGAGCCCGGCGATGTGGTCGACGTGGGCGTGGGTGAGGACGATTTTGGTGACCTTCACACCCAGTTCCCGGGCACGCTCGATCAAGGGCGCCGGCTCGAAGGAGGCGTCCACGATCCAAGCCTCGCCCGCATCGCCGGATTGCCCCGGGGCGGTGTAGACGAGGTAGCAGTTGGTCGCCCACGGCCCGAGGGTGATGCCCTCGACGTTCAGGGGGGCGTCGGCGGTGTTCGGGTTGTGCTGGGAACCTGCCATCGTCGGCATGGTAGACTGGGGCGATGGTGATCAGGAACATCGACGAGGTCGAATCCAAACCCGTCGCGATGGACGGGGTGAAGGGCGTGAAAATGGCCGTCATGGTCGGCCGCGACGACGGCGCGCCCAACTTCGCGCTCCGCTCGTTCACGGTCGAGGCGGGCGGGCACTCGCCGCGGCACCACCACGACTACGAGCACGAGGTGTACGTCGTTTCCGGCGAAGGAACGGTGTTTCTCGGGGGCAGGGAGAACCCGATCCGGGGCGGGGACGTGGTCTATGTGCCCGCCGACGAGGAGCATCAGTTCAAGGCCGGAGCCGGCGGGCTCCGATTCCTGTGTTTAGTGCCCGTGACCCGGAACTGCGGGGAGCCGACTCCCGGAAGTTAAGGTGAGCGAGGCGTTTCCGGCGGCGCGCGACCATGGAGGGCGCAATGGCAGATCGAAACGAACGCGAAAGCAGCACATCGTCGGGACGCCGGGATTTCATCCTTCCTCAGCCGGCGGTGTTCGCGCTGTACGTGCTGCTGGTGGCCGCGTGCCTGATCGTGATGTTTATCGAGCCGACGATGCGCGAGGGCGCGTTCGTGGGTCTGGTGTTCGCGCTCGCGACGTTCCCGATGGCGATCCGCGCAGGGGCCAACGCCGACGCGCCGAACCCGCGGGAATCCTTCGACAAGATCGCGAAGGCCATCGAGCGGCTCACACAGGAAGGCGGGCTTTCCGAGACGGCGAAACGCATCCTGCACCGCAAGGAGGAGCGGCGTCTGCTCCGCGCGGCGATCGAGCAGGACATCCACGACAAGGACTACGACGCGGCGCTCATCCTGGTGCGCGAACTCGCGGACCGGTTCGGCTACCGCGTCGACGCGGAGGAGTTCCGCGAGCGAATCGAGCGGGCCCGCGCCCAGAACATCGACCGCGAGGTGCTCCAGGCGATCGAGAACCTCGAATCGATGCTCCGCGAGCGCAACTGGAGCGACGCGTTCGCCGAGGCGGCCCGCATTCAGCGGCTGTTCCCCGAATCCCACCGCGTGCAGCGGCTCCGGGAGCGCGTGGAAGACGCGAAGGGACGATACAAGGTCGATCTCGAGCGCCGCTTCCTGCTCTGCGCCCAGCGCGAGCAGATCGACGACGCGATGAAACTGCTCAAGGAACTGGACCACTATCTGACCGAGCAGGAAGCCGAGCCGTTCCGCGAGGTGGCGCGCGGCGTCATCGGCAAGGCCCGCGACAACCTCGGGGTCCGGTTCAAACTGGCCGTGCAGGATCGCGCGTGGGTCGACGCCGTGGACGTCGGCGAGCGCATCGTGGCGGAGTTCCCCAACTCGCAGATGGCCGCGGAGGTGCGTGAGATGCTCGACGCGCTCCGCGAGCGTGCGGCGCAACTTCGCAACCCCGGTCAGCGCGTCAACGCGTGACGCCGGCGTCCGTCTCTTTGGGCGGCTGCGGGTTGGGCGAGCGCCACAGGTAGATCATCAGCACGCCGATGCCCACGAGCAGGAAGGCGTCCGCGACATTGCTGACGTAGGGCCAGACTGGCCGACCGTTGGGGAACTGGAGCGAGTACAGCGGGTGCAGGAAGTCGCGCACGCAGGCGTAGACGAGGCGGTCGTACAGGTTGCCGATGCCGCCCGCGATGATGAGCCCGATCGCGATGTGAGCCAGCCGGTCTTTGGCGCGGGTCCAGCGCGCGAACATCCAGAGCGCGAAGCCGATCGCCACAAGGGTGAAGAGGGCGAAGAACCAGCGGCCCCCGGCGCCCAGTCCAAAAACCGCGCCAGGGTTGAGCACGAGTTTCAGTTCGAGCAGGTGGGGGACGACGACCGTCGGCTCGTGCGGCGGCACGAGCGTGTTGATCTGCGAGGTCGGGAGGGCGATGACGTCGGCGCGGTCGATGCGCACCGGACTTGGCGCGAGCCGGGCGAACGCGAGCCATTTCGTGACCAGGTCGGCCGCGAGCGCGACCGTAACCGACACGGCGAGCGTGACCCACGCGCCCCCGGACCGCGCTGCGGGTCGTTGATGCGACGGCGCTTCGCGCGGGGGCTCGCTCACGACGCGTAGGCGCCGCGCTCAAGCCGGCGGGCGGCTTCGATGCACAGCGAAGCCCATGGCTTGGCGTCGAGGCGCGCCTTGCCGATCGCGGTGCCCATCATGGTGCAGATGCCGAACGTGCCGTCCTCGATGCGTTTGAGGGCGGCGTCGATCTCCCCGAGCAGTTTGCGCTGGGTCGCGGCGATGTCGAGCGAGAGCGACTGGCTGGAGATGTCCGAGCCCTGCTCGGCGGCGTGGTTGGGGGTGTGGGACATCCGCTCGCCGGACATCAGCGCTTCGCCCTCCATCGATTCGACGTCGCCGAGGATCTCGGCGCGCTTCTCGATGAGGAGTTGGCGGTACTTCTGGAGTTCCTTCTTGGTGAGCGGCGACTTCGTGAGCCGCTTCTCCTCACCCGCGCCGGCGTCCGACTCGAACGGGCGCGACTCGATGGGGCGGAGCCCGGCGAGGGCCGCCAGGCGCGCGGCGGCGGCCTTGGCTTCGGCGAAGGTCTCGGCCTCGCTCTTGGCTTCGGCCTTCATCTCGGCCTTGGTCTTCTTCGGGGGCTTTACCGAGCCGCGGGCACGCTCCTGCGAGGGCTCGGGCTTGGCGGACTTCTTGGTCGAGGGCTTCTTCGCTGGGGCGGCGGGCTTCTTCTCGCTCGCGGCCTTGGAGGTCTTCTTGCTCGACTTGCCGCTCGCGGCCTTGGGCTTGTCGGAAGCGGCCTTCTTCGCGGGCGCCTTCTTCTTGGGCGCGGGCTTCTTCGACGCGGACTTCTTGGCCGCCGCTTTCTTGGCGGTCTTCTTGGAAGCCGCCGTCGACGCGGACTTCTTCTTCGACGCGGCGGGCTTCTTGGTCGACGCCGACTTCTTCGCCGAGGGCTTCTTGGCGGCGGGCTTCTTCTTGGTGGTTTTCTTCTTGGCCAACGGGCGCGCTCCACGCGACAG
>JBQLZI010000126.1:0-7323 GCA_052168195.1 Phycisphaerales bacterium | reverse complement strand
TACATCCAGAACCCGCCGTTCTTCGAGGGCATGACCGAGGAAGTCCCCGCGATCGAGCCCATCGAGGGCGCACGCTGCCTCGTCTTCGTCGCCGATTCGGTCACCACCGACCACATCTCCCCGGCCGGCGCGATCCCGGTCGACAGCCCCGCCGGGAAGTACCTCCTCGAGAAGGGCGTGCCCGTCTCGATGTTCAACTCGTTCGGCTCGCGGCGCGGCAACGACCGCGTGATGACCCGCGGCACGTTCGGCAACATCCGCGTGAAGAACAAACTCGCCAGCGAGTCGGGCAAGCCCCGCGAGGGCTGGTGGACCCGCGACGTGAGCAGGGGCCCGTCCGCGGAGATCGAGCCGATCTTCGACGTCGCGACGCGCTACAAGCAGGCGGGAACGCCCGCCGTGGTGCTCGCGGGCAAGGACTACGGCATGGGCTCCTCGCGCGACTGGGCGGCCAAGGGCACGATGCTGCTCGGCGTGCGCGCGGTCATCGCCGAATCGTTCGAGCGCATCCACCGCTCGAACCTCGTGGGCATGGGCGTGATGCCGCTGGTCTTCCCCGCAGGAAAGAACGCGGCGTCGCTCGGGCTCACCGGCTACGAGACGTTCGACCTGATCGTGCCCGACCCGCTCGAGCCGCGTTCGACGGTGCACGTCAAGGCCACGACGCCCGACGGCCGCGTCATCGAGTTCGACGCGCTGTGCCGCATCGACACGCCGGTCGAGGTCGAGTATTACCGCCACGGCGGCATCCTGCAGTTCGTCATCCGCAAGAAACTCAACGAGAGCATGCAGCCGGCGTAACCAAGGGCATGCGCGTCGCGATCCTCGCCAATCCCGCGTCCGGCAGGGGACGCGCGCTCCGGCTCGCCCGTGAGTTGCGCGAAGCGGTCCTGTTCGCGGGCCACGAGGTCGAAGAACGGTCGGCCCGTGACCCCGAGTCGGCGCAGACCATCGCCCGGGCCGACGTCGCGGTCATCGTGGGGGGCGACGGCACCGTGCATCACCAACTCGGCGCCTTCGCGGCGTGCGACGCGGCAATCTGGCACGCGCCCACCGGCACCGAGAACCTCTTCGCGCGCGAGTTCGGCATGACGACCGGCGCCGACGATCTGCTGGCCGCCCTCGCCGCCGACCAGACGGCGCGCGTCGACCTCGCGTCCATCAACGATCGCTATTTCGCGATCATGGCCGGCGTCGGACCCGACGCGAGCATCGTCGCGCGCGTCGCGGCGGCGCGCACGGGACCGATCAGCAAACTCAGTTACGCGTGGCCGTCGACGCTCGAGGCGCTCCGCCCGAATCTCCCGAAGATGACCATCGAGATCGACGGCGAGCGGCTCGTCGATGACCAGCCCGGGTTCGTCGTCATCGCCAACAGCAGGCACTACGGCGGGCGGCTCAACCCGGCCCGCGACGCGATCGTCGATGACGGCCTGCTCGACGTGGTGTTCTTCCCCTGCCGTTCGCGCGTCCGCGCCCTGTCGTGGACGCTCGGATGCCGGCTCGGGCGGCAGGGCAAGAGCGCGTACCTGTTCTCCCGCCGCGTGCGCAATCTTCGCCTCACGATCGACCCGATGCACCGCGCGATGCTCCAGGTCGACGGCGAGTTCGCCGGCAACGCGAGCGGCGGGATGGACGTTCGGGTCCACCCCGCCGCGTTGCGTGTGCTGCGCCCGGCGGGTCTCGCCGGTCGTCAAGGCAGGTCGAAGGCGAGCGCCTCCCCGGCGGTCTCATCGACGCCGCCCAGCGAGATCGAGGACTCGCCCTCGATCGCCGCGCCGTCGCCCTCGCGCAGCGTCTGACCGTTCACCGTCATCGAGCCGCGCGCGACCTGCACCCACGCCCGACGGCCGCTCGCGAGATCCAGCGACGCCGACTCGCCGGCCGACAGCCGCGTCGCGAAGATCCGCGCGTCGGTGTGCACGGTGACCGCGTGCTCGCCGCCGGTAGGCGAGGCGATCTCGACGAGGCGCCCGCGAAGGTCGGGCAGGGTCTTCTGCTCGTACGACGGGTCGATGTCGCGCTCCGCCGGCTCGATCCAGATCTGGAGCAACCGGACGGGCTCGGTGGTCGACGCGTTGATCTCGCTGTGCTCGATGCCTGATCCGGCGCTCATGCGCTGGATCTCTCCGGGCCGGATGACCGAGCCGGTGCCGAGCGAGTCGCCGTGCTTGAGCGCGCCGTCGAGCACGTACGTGACGATCTCCATGTTGTCGTGGGGGTGGCGTCCGAAGCCCATCGCGGGCTTGACGATGTCGTCGTTGATGACGCGCAGCGTGCTGAACGAGACGTGCTGCGGGTCGAAGTAGCGGCCGAACGAGAAGGTGTGCTTCCCGTCGAGCCAGCCGACCTGTGTGCGGCCGCGGTCTTCACTCTTGCGGATCGTGATCATGGCTGTGTCCTCTCTCGATGTGCGTGTGCGTGGAGACCTGTGTTCAAGCCAGGGCGAAGTGGGGACGGAACGCGGGCTTGCCCGCGAACCGTGCGGCGAGCGCCACGGCGTTCAGGCGCCCCGGGCCGGCGATCGTGAGGGCCAGTGTGATGACGCCGACGGTCAGCGCAAACTCCATCCCGTTGTTCGACACCGCGAAGGCGTTCGGGTGCACGGTGACGATCGCGACCAGCATCGCGAAGGTGAACCCGGCGCCCCAGACCCGGGTCAGCACACCCAGCGCGAGGAAGATCCCGCCGAAGAATTCGGTCGTGCCCGCCGCCAGGGCTGACAGCATCGGCGCCGGGATGTTGATCGAGGCCATCCACTCCGCGGTGGCCTTGAGGCCGGAGCCCCCGAAGAGGCCGAAGAGTTTCTGCCCGCCGTGGAAGACGCCGATGGCGGCGGCCATGAGGCGAAGGAGCAGGAGCGAGACGTCAACGGATCGGACGAGGGGAGTGGTGTTGGGCATGGCTTGCCTCCAATGGTTGTTTCAACAGATATATGGTCGGGGCTAACCGTCGACAGCAGCCGGCGGGGGTTACGCGGGGTGGTCGGTGGGGCGCCGTGCTTTCACGAGCAGCGTGTTGAGCGAGGCGAGTTCGGCCGGGGTCATGTGCGCGAGTTGGCGCTCGTGCGCGTCGAGCAGGGGGCCGTCGAGTTTCGCGATCAGGTCGAGGCCTTTGCGCGTGACCTTCGCGATGACGACGCGGCGGTCGACGCTGTCGCGCTCACGGACAACAAGGCCGGATTTCTCGAGCCGATCAAGCAGGCGTGTCACGTCCGGGACGCGAACGACCATGTGGTCGCTGATAACCCCGCAAGGACAGCCGGCGGGGTGGTGCCCGCGAAGGATGCGCAGCGCGTTGTACGACGACCCCGTGAGGCCGCGGCCCTTGATGATCGACGCGATCTCTCCCTGCAGGGCGGTGGCGGTGCGCACGATGTTGAGGTACGCCTCCTCCGCCGCGCTCTCAAAGGGGCGCTTCTTGCCGATCTCGTGCTGGAGGGTGCGTTCGGGCATTGATGTGCTCACGATAGTTGTTGAAACAATAGTATCGATCGCGGAAATGTCAAGCCCACAGGAGGAACTCCGGAGGGCAGCACCGGCGGCGGGGATGTGATAGGCCCGTAAAGGCGGTCAGGAACCGGACTTGGCGGCGTCGGCCTGCTCGCGGCGCTTGCGCTTGAGTTCGGCGTCGATGAACTCGTCGAGGTGCCCGTCGAGCACGTACTGGGGGTTGCCCACCTCGTGCCCGGTCCGGTGGTCCTTCACGCGGTTGTCGTAGAGGACGTACGAACGGATCTGCGTGCCCCAGCCGCGGTCGACGGCGCCGCCCTTGGCCTCGCTGATCTCGCGCTCGCGGCGCTCACGCTCGATCTCCTCGAGTTTCGACATCAGGATGCTCATCGCCTGCGCCTTGTTCTGCGGCTGATCGCGGTACGTGCTGGACACGACCATGATGCCGGTGGGCTTGTGCACCACGCGGCAGGCGCTGGCGACCTTGTTCACGTTCTGCCCGCCCGGACCGGACGAACGCGCGAAATAGGTGATCTCGAGATCGTTCGCCGGGATCTCGAACTTGGCCTCGTCGAACTCGGGGGTGACGTCGACGGTGGCGAACGAGGTCTGCCGCTTGCCCTGGGCGTTGAAGGGGCTGACGCGCGCCAAGCGGTGCGTGCCGCGCTCGCAGGCGAGGTAGCCGTACGCGAACGGGCCGACCACGCGCAGCGTGACCGAGTCGAGCCCGACCTCCACGCCGTGCTGCATGGAGAGTTCCTCGATCTTCCACTCGGGGTGCCAGTCGAAGAACTTGAGATACATGCGGAAGAGCATCTCGGCCCAGTCGTTGGCCTCGGTGCCCCCGTCGCCCGCGGAGATGGTGAAGAAGCAGTTGCGGTGGTCGTGCTTGCCCGAGAGTAGCGAGCGCTGCTCGATCTTCCCCATCGACGACTGCAGGTCGAAGAGCGATTGATCCGCCTCGGCGAGCAGGTCCTTGTCGCCCGCCTCCTTGGCGAGTTCGTACGCGACCTTGGCGTCGCCGAGGTCGGCGGTCGCCTGGGTGATCGGGTCGATCTGGGCTTTGACCAGTTTGAGGTCGGCGACGACCTTCTGGGCCTTCTCGGGGTCGTCCCAGAAGTCGGCGGCGCCCATCTTGTCCTCGAGGGCGGCGAGTTTGGCTACCTTGGTGTCGTAGTCAAAGAGAGTCGCGGATGGTCAAGATCCGCGCCTCAAGGTCGTCGATCACGGGCTGGTGGGCGTCGAAATGCATGGGCGGATGGTAGGGGGGCGGGCTCAGCGAGCAAGGCCCTCGGCGGCGGCGGAAAATCCGCGACGGGGCGCGAAACGGCCCCCGCGGCGGCGTTCAGGAGCCGGGCGGGCGACGCCGCCCGCCCTCGGCCACGCAAAAGGAGACAGGACATGCGCATCGGACAGATTCTGGTGATCGGGGTTATCGCGCTGACGACTACGACGCAGACGGGGTGGGGGCAAGACGGCTCCTCGCCCCGGGTGAGCGAACTGGAGACTGAGATTCGCCAGCTGCTTCAAAAGAATGCCGCTTTGGTTCAACGTCTCGAGCAGGAAGGTGTAGACGTCAGGAACTTTCACAAGGCCCCGCAGCGATTTCTTGATCTCGCGTTCCCGGGCGGCGACCTCAGTGGACTTGTCAAGCAAATCAAAGAGATTAATGCCCGAGCCAACATCATGCTCGGCGAGGGCACGGGCGATCTGAAGATTCCTGCGTTCGAGGCGTTCGAAGTGACCCCCGCTGGCGTGATATGGGTCGCCAAGGGTGTCGTGGGCGCAGACTGGAATCTGGAGATCGATACGATCGATCTCAACGACGGCTCCGCGCCCACGACGATCGTCCGCGCTGCTCGGGATGACGCTCGCGACCGCAGACTCTCCTCGATGGCGCCGAGCCAGGCGTGGAATCTCACTCGTTGGGTCGGCGATGATCCCGAGCGGATCGACGCGACGTTTGCCGCGATTCAGGTGGGGCTCGAGACCTTTGACTCCAACGAAATCACGCTGAAGTTCCACCAGCCGACCGGCGTGCTTATGGCGCGGGGCAGCCAGGCCCAGATCAATTTCATCGACAGCATCCTCGTCGCGGCGTCAGAGATGCCCATGCAGCGAGACATCGTGCAATATAACGTTGCACAAGCCCAGTCGGTGATCGATCGCTCGTCGCAGCGTCTTGCGGAGATCGAAGGTGAGGCCGCCATCCTTGCTGCAAAGGCAGATGTGGTCGACGCGCGCATTATCAGGTTGACCGAGGACAAAGTCGGCGAGGAGACCATCGCAACACAGCGCGTCGAGCGTGCAGAGATCCTTGCGCGCCTCACCAAACTGCGCTATGAGGAAGAGACCCTGCGCGCGGCGGTGGAGAACGCGAAGAAGACTGTGGCCGAGCACGAAGCGCAGGCAGATCACTGAAAACCAGTGGTCGCCGATCCGGTCGAGATCGATCGCGACGACCTCGCCGCCCTCCATTCGGGTGACGGCGAGGCGTTCGCGCGCGTCTACCGCGCCCGGTTCGGGTACACGCTGGCCGTGGCACGCTCGGCCACGCGGCTTGACGAATCAACGTGCCTCGACATCGTCCAGGACGCGTGGACGCGGCTCGTTCGGTCGCCTCCCCGGTGCGCGCACGAGCGGCAGTTGGACGCGTGGCTCCGGCTCGCCGTGCTCTCCGCGGGGAGGGACGCGATCCGAAAAGAAAAGCGGCGACGGACGCGCGAGCACGCGTCGACGAACGGGCGCGCCACGCATCACTCGATCCAAGACGCCGCCGAAGTCGACGAGCGGCTCGCGTGGATCGCGAAGGAACTCGACACGCTGGACAGGGAGACCCGCGCGATGCTCGGCTTGCGGTTCAGGACATCGATGACGCTCGCGCAACTCGGCGGGCTCTTTGAACAACGGCCCGGCGCAACCGACGGCAGGATCGGCCGGGCTCTCGCGCGCCTGCGCACCCGCGCGGAGGAGGCGTTCCGTGAATGACGCACACACCACCGTTTCGCCTTCCGCGGCCGCCCGCGCCGAAGCGATGCTCCCCGGCCTCCAGCGTGAACTCGCACGCAGCGCGCGCAAGCGGCGGGTCCGTCGGCGGGTCGTCGGCGTGTGCACACTGGTGATGATCGTCGGCGGGTCGATCCTCGCCGCCGCGTACTCCCGTTCCCCGGCGCCGCCCACCCCCGGCGGGGCCGTTGCCGTGGCGGAAGCCACCGCGGCGCCGTGGTCCGGTTCGGGCATCGAAGTGGTGCGCACCATGGAGGCGCCGATGATCGAGCGTGTGGATACCGTGAAGCCGGTCGAGGTGGCGGTCAGTCACGAGACGACGGTCGACTACGCGAGCATCAGCGTCAACGACCGTGAAATGCTCGACCTGCTGAACGAGATGGGGCGACCGAGCGGGCTGGTCCGGGCAAACGGACGCGTGTGGCTCACCGCCGCCGTGACCGACGAGGAGATCGCGGCGCAGAAAGGCAGCCCCCGGGGATTCTGAGTCAGCGGAGGTTCGCGAGGAACTCGCCGATCCGCTCGACGCCCTTCTCGATCTGCTCGTCGGAGCACGCAAAGGAGATGCGCACGCAGCGGTTCCCGCAGCCGCCGAAGTCCTCGCCCGGCACCAGCGCAACGCGGGCGTCCTCGAGCAGGGCCTCGCAGAAGTCGTTCGCGGAGTTGATCTCGCGTCCGGCGCGGCCGCGCTTGCCGAAGTGTGCGCTCACATCGGGGAAGACGTAGAACGCGCCGTCGGGCGTCGGGAAGTTCACGCCCGGCAGGGCGCGCAGGAGTGTGGAGATGAGGTCGCCGCGGCGCTTGAACGCGAGGCGCATCTGCTCAACGTCTGCGCCCGCCTCCGCGATCGCCGCGCGGATCGCCG
>JBQLZI010000125.1:0-7384 GCA_052168195.1 Phycisphaerales bacterium | reverse complement strand
CATTCGCATCAGGTTCTCTCCTGGACAGAGTTTGCGCGCGGCCTCCACCGCGCTCGACGCGCACGAGGGTAAACCAACCCGGCGGCAGAAACACCCGAGAAAACCCCGGGTCATACGCCGTTCAGTTGCACGGCTCGCCGAACTCGCTCAGCACCGTGTTCAGATCCGCGAAGTTCACGATCCCGTCGCCGTTGGTGTCGCCCGGGCAGTCGGTGAGAATCGGGCGCGGAAGACCCGTCAGCACGACCGACTCACCCGTGTTCAGCGTGATCCGCGCCTGGCCCGTGTTGTCGAAGAACGTCGCGTTGGTGAAGACTTCGAAGTTGCGCGACTCGACCCCGCCGTCAAGCGGCGGGTTGGTGAAGAAGAACGCGACCTGCGCGCCGCTGGTCGTGCGCGACGCCGCGTTGGGGCCGATGGACCCGGACCCGTCCGTTCGATAGTCGACGTTCGTCTCAAAGCCGGTGTACCCGAGCACCTCCACGCGCGTGACGGAACGGCCCGCGACGGCCTGGGTCATGTCGATCTGGTGACGGAATCGCAGCGTCCCCAGCGCGTTGGACCGGAACACGGTCGTGAACAGCGTTCCTTGAAACAGCGGGTTCTGCTGCGCGTCGGTGATGAGGAACGGGAACGACTGAGACCCGCTCTGCGAGACCCCGGGCAGCCACGGAGAGTTGATCGCCGTCGTCCCGCTCAGGTTCACCTGATCGCCGGGCGCCAGCGGCACCGCCAGCGCCGACGAGGACAGCACGGCAACCGCGCACGACAGGACCGACCACGCCTTCACGTTCATTCGCATCAGGTTCTCTCCTGAACAGGGTGTGCGCGCGGCCTCCACCGCGCTCACCCCTCAAGCGTAAAGCACGCGCCAACCCGGAGAAACCACGGGATTTTTTCTCGTCATCGCCAGCGACGACGCGCGAGGAATGCGGGAAAGTCCTTCCGAACAGAGCCGCAACCTGCGAACGCTGCAATCTCTCCCCTCCAGGGGAGAGGTCGCGGAGCGTCGGAGACGCGCAGCGGGTGAGGGCTACCCCATCTCTTCTTCCTCTATGCCTCTCTTCTCCCATCAGAGCCCTTCGCGCAAGCGGAGGGCGCAGCGATCTCCGGCGCACCCGCGCCCGGCGCTTGCGCCCCGGGCTCTGATCCGGACTCCCCTCCTGCGCAGCGGGAGGGGTGAGGGGGAAGGTCTCTTTCTCCTCTCAGAGCCGCGGGCGGCCCCCGGTGCACGCGGCCGGAGACGCCGCACACCGGCGATCAACATCCCGCACTGGCGGGCAGCCCACCGGTGGCGCCCGGCGCGCTCGCCATGCAACGCCATCGGAATGCTCCTCCAGAGACGGGGCAGGGTTCCTTTATACTCCCCTCTCTGGCCCGAGAGTCCTCACGCGCCGACTCCACGATGTCGACAAGGACGCGAACCATGAGCAACCCCTTCGTCCCGCGCGTCGGCGGGATCCTCAGCGCCGACATCGCCGTTCCCGAGCACGAGCGCGAGGTGCGCTTCTACTCGCGCGTGCTCACCACCGGCGAGAGCCCGTTCTGGCGCGATGACCTGATGAACAACCTCGGCGCGCCGGTCATCGGTCTGGGCGCGCGCAGCGCGGAGTTGGCCCACCTGCCGCTCCAGTGGATGCCGCACATCCAGGTCGCCGATGTCGCGGCCAGCGTGAAGCGGGCGCTCGCGCTGGGCGGCGGCGAACTCATGGTCGATCCCAACAACCAATGGGCGGTGCTGCTCGATCCGAACGGAGCGGCGTTCGGCATCATCCCCGTTCCCCCCGCGGACGCCATCCCCCCCATCGACGGCGACGCGGCACGCGCGGGCCACATCGCGTGGCTCGACCTCACCGTTCCCGACGCCGCGGCGACGCGCGACTTCTACAGGCAGGTCGTCGGCTGGACGGCGCAGGATGTCGAGATGCAGGACGGCGCCGCGCGGTACGCCGACTACGAGATGCTCGGCGCGGACGGGAGCGCGGCGGCGGGGATCTGCCACGCGCGCGGTGTGAACGTGGGTCTGCCGCCCGTCTGGATGCTGTACCTCCCCGTCGGCGACCTCGACGAGAGTCTCCGCCGCGTGCGCGAGGAAGGCGGCGAGATCATCAAGGCGAACCAGAAGCCCGACGGGGAATACGCCTCCGCGGTGATCCGGGACCCGGTGGGCGCGCACGTCGCGCTCGCGCAGGGGTGAGGAAGTTCAGCGGGTTCTCTGCACTTCTCCCCCCGAGGGGAAAGGTCGCGGAGGACTGGCGGGCAAGCCGCCAGTGGCACCCGGTGGCGGCCATCAGGAGCAGGCTCGAAACGCTGACGGCGCGTTCTGCGTGACAGCCAACTTATGCAGAGCGAGCATCTCTCTTAAGCCTCCGCAACACCGTCGCGGCGTTGGTAAAACTTACAATATCATGATCCCGGTACCATCCCGATTGAATTCCGACCCATTCAAGACGAGCAACGCCCCTCACCTCGCGAAGTCCAAACACTGGCCCCCCACTCATGCCGTCGATATCTACAATTTCAATGGGCTCACCCGAAACCGACCCACGCCGACTCAATATTTTTGCGAAAGAAAAATCTCCCGCTGGCCTAGTCCCACGTGGAGTTTCGCGGACCAGCTCGAGTGGCAGCATTGGCATCACAGCGCGATATCCAACATTGAAGCCGCCCGGCACCCGCTTCTTATTGAACGCCTTTTGTTCATTTGGAAAACCAAGAACAAAAAGTAGATCATAGTTTTTTGGATGCCAGCCGATGGCAACTTCGGGAATGGCCCTTGCAGGCGACTCTTTCAGGAGGCGCAACTGCATTGATGAAAGCGGGATGGCGGCGATGTCGCGAAGCTGATTGTTCTCACAACAGTACTCACGACCTTTCAGGATGCCTTCTAAAGGCACGGGCGTGCCCAATCCTGATTCCATGTTATGTGGTCCCCGATCAGCAAATGCCGCCCTGACAACCCGCCCCTTCGCCCTAATGAGCTCGCAAAGTTTGTCGAGAATATGACCCGCAGTCAACCACAGAACGGTTCCTTCGTAATTCAATAGGAACCCAGAGAAAAAATGGGGCGACCACTTGATGCCGTCGGCATGATCACCGGGAGGCACCGTGATCAGAGAGAGGGGGACAATCGAATCTTCAACGGCGTGAAGAAGATGGCGATAGTTCTCTAGCCAAAAGTCTTCAATTGTCATAACTGTTACGATGCTCTTTCGAGCATCGCAACATGCCTGTCAATAGTCGTAGTCATCCATCCCCGCGCCGGCGCCGGCGGGGGCCTTGGCCTTCTTCTCCTTGATCTCCGCGATCACCGCGTCGGTCGTCAGCAGCAGGCCCGACACGCTGGCGGCGTTCTGGAGCGCGACGCGCTCGACCTTGGTGGGCACGATCACGCCCATCTCGATCAGGTCGCCGTACTCCTGCGTCGCGGCGTTGAAGCCGAACGCCGCGCCGGTGTTGTCCTCGACCTTGCTGAGCACGATCGAGCCGTCGAGGCCGGTGTTCTCCGCGATCTGGCGGATGGGGCCGGCCACGGCGCGGAAGACGATGTCGACGCCGACGCGCTCGTCGCCCTTGGCCTTCTTGCGGGCCGCTTCGAGGGCCTTGCGGGCGCGGATGACGGCCACGCCGCCGCCGGGGAGGATGCCCTCTTCGACGGCCGCGCGGCAGGCGTGCAGCGCGTCCTCGACGCGGGCCTTCTTCTCCTTCATCTCGACCTCGGTCGCGGCGCCGACGTTGATCTGTGCCACGCCGCCCGACAACTTCGCGAGGCGCTCCTGGAGTTTCTCGCGGTCGTAGTCGGACGAGGTGTCCTCGATCTGGGCCTTGAGCAGTTCGATGCGGCCCTTGATGTCGGAGGGCTTGCCGGCGCCCTCGATGATCGTGGTGTCGTCCTTGGTGACGACGATCTTCTTGGCGCGGCCGAGGTCGGCGACTTCCATCTTCTCGATGTCGAAGCCGAGTTCCTCCATGATGGCGCGGCCGCCGGTGAGGACGGCGATGTCTTCCAGCATGGCCTTGCGGCGGTCGCCGAAGCCGGGCGCCTTGACGGCGACGACCTTGAGCACGCCGCGGAGTTTGTTCACGACGAGGGTGGCGAGCGCTTCGGACTCGATGTCTTCGGCGATGAGGAGCAGGGCGCGGCCGGACTCGGCGATCTTGCTGAGGATCGGGATGAGGTCCTTGGCGTTGCTGATCTTCTTCTCGTGGATGAGGACGTAGGCGTCCTCGAGCACGCACTCCATGGTGGAGGGGCTGGTGACGAAGTGCGGGGAGAGGTAGCCCTTGTCGAACTGCATGCCCTCGAGGAGTTCGACCTCGGTCTCGAGCGAGGTGCCCTCTTCGACGGTGATGACGCCGTCCTTGCCGACCTTGTCCATCGCGTCGGCGATGATCTTGCCGATCTGCTGGTCCTGGTTGGCCGAGCAGGTGCCGACCTGGGCGATCTCGCGCGAGGACGAGATCTTGCGGGACATCTTCTTGAGTTCGTCGACGATGGCGTTGACGGCGAGTTCGATGCCGCGGCGGACCTCGTTGGCGTTGGCGCCGGCGGTGATGTTCTTGAGGCCTTCCTGGAAGATGGACTCGGCGTAGATGGTGGCGGTGGTGGTGCCGTCGCCGGCGTCCTTGGAGGCCTTGGAGGCGACCTCCTTCACCATCTGCGCGCCCATGTTCTCGTAGGGATCGTCGAGTTCGATCTCCTTGGCGACGGTGACGCCGTCCTTGGTGACGGTGGGGGCGCCGAAGGACTTCTGGCAGACGACGACGCGGCCGGAGGGGCCGAGGGTGACCTTGACGGCGCGGGCGAGTTTCTGGACGCCGCGGAGGATGCGCTCGCGGGCGTCGTTCTCGAAGACGATGTGTTTGGCGGCCATGTGTGGGTGTCTCTCAGTGAAGAAGCGTGTGTCGGTGGAGTGCCGGGCTGGTCAGCCGATCTTGATCCATGCGACGCGCTGGGCGTCGAGGATGTAGACGGACCGGCCGTCGGTGACTTTGACGAGATGGTCCTGCTCGTCGGGGATGAGCATCGCGCGCTTGACGACGAGGTGGGGCCCGACGCCGGAGATGTCGGACGCGACGTCCGCGAAGCAGACGCCGAGGTCTCGCTCGCCGTTGAGTTCCTGGAGCGCGATACGGAGTTGGTCGGCGGTCATGATGATTTATGCAAACCGCGCAAGTGTGCCATTTCGCGGAAAATTATGTGTTGTGGAATTAATCCACTCTGCCAATTCCTGAAATGCTGCTTGAGCGTCAACTTCGCTAATCTCCCTGTCCTCGATTGCGGTCCAAAGTATGTCAAGAAAATGTCCGGTAGATTCAGGAATATAGATTTCGTCATTCGTGGCAAGGCGGGCCATGTTGTATCCGCCTTCTCTTCCAGGTAGATCATCCCCGCTGGCATTCGTCCGGGCACGATGTGCCCCGGCGGTGATTTCCCAACCATCTGGGTGATGAGTGAAAGTCCACGGATCGTCGTGCCCCCAACGGGGAGAGAAGATGTTGACGCGGTAAGGCATAAGTTACTCCAGAATTCCGAGGATTTCGGACTCATCCATGATGAGCATGTCGACGCCGTCGAGTTTGATCTCGGAGCCGGCGTAGGACGAGAAGAGGACCTTGTCGCCGGGCTTGACGGTGAGGGGGATGCGGTCGCCGGTGTCGTGGTTGAGGGCGCCGTCGCCGACGGACTTGACGGTGCCGGTCTTGGGCTTGTCCTTGGCGGTCTCGGGGAGGTAGAGGCCCGACTCGGTCTTGGTCTGGGCCTCGTCGCGGAGGATCAGGACGCGCGCGCCGAGCGGGCGGAGCGACGCGCCGCCGCTGCGGCCGGCGCCGGACGACTTCTTGGTGGTGGTTTTCGGCTTGGTGGCGGTGGCCATGGTCTCTTCTCCGGATCGTGTCTGCGGACGGGTGTGTGCGAAAGGGAAGACGCGGCGGATCAACGCTGACCCGGCGCGGGATGAACGGTTACTGCTGTTGTGGGGGCGCCGGGGGTGCGGGGGTCGCCGGGGGCAGGGATGCGCCGGGCCAGCGGTCCTGGTAGTAGCGGGTAACGAGGCGCTGGAGGACGCGGAGCATCTGCTCGGCGTCGGCGGCGGAGCCGAGCACCACCGCGTAGGCGCCGTGGCGCAGCGCGTGGTGGAGTTCGCGCATCCGCTCGCGCGGCGTGCGGTCTCGGGTGACGACGACGGTGGGCGGGGGCGCCTCGAGCCGGCGCAGGATTTCGAGGAGGCGCTCGCCGCCCTCGGAGGGCGCGGCGGGGGCGGCCTCGGCGCGGGAGGCGCCGGCGCAGCGGTCGAGCGGAAGCCGGAGATCAACGACCGCGGCGTGAATCGGCGTCGTGCGCAGGACCTGGGCCGCCTCGGCCCCCGAGGAGGCGCGGAATGATCGCACGCCCATCGGTTCAAGGAGGGTCGGGAGGCAGTCGGCCCACGAGGACTCGCGCCAGCCGCCGTAGGTCAGGAGGAGGTTGAGTTTCGGGTCGCCCGGCTGGTTGGCGACGCCCGCGGGAGTCGCCGGGGTGGCGGGAGGCGTCTGCCCGCCGGAGGACCCGGGGGCGCCGGGGGTTCCAGTTCCGGGGGCGCCGGGGGCGCGGCGGATGGACCAGCGAATGGTGACGCGCCCGCGCACGGGGCCGCGCTGGGGCTGCTCGCCGTTGCCGGGCTGGTCAGGGCGGTCGGGTTGGCCTTGGGAGAACGACACCGTGCGAGGGAGTGTGCAACCCCTGCGCCGTGTTCCCGAGGGCGATTCTCGGCGCCAAACCTGTCAGGACGTGGCCTGAGGGGGCTCCGAGGAGGGTCCGATAGGCCCGGGTGGCTCCGCAGGGCGGGATGTCGTGCCAAAACGGCAGGCCTCCGCAGGCGCGGAGTCACCAGTTCGGCTTCTGCCGCCGGGACTTCTTCTCCCCCGCTTCTTTCTTGGCCTTCAGCCGCCGCTCTTTCGAGCCCTTGGTGGGCCGGGTTTTCTTCCGCGGCTTGGGCGGGGTCAGCGCCCTGACGAGCAACTCACGCAGGCGCGTCAGCGTCTCGGCCTTGTTCTGCTGCTGGGAGCGGTGCTCGTCGCTGACGAGAATGAGTTCGTCCTCGGTGGTCAGCCGCGCCCCGGCGAGTTTGCGCAGCCGGTTCTTCGCTGGCTCGCGGATGGGCAGGTCGTCGACGCGCAGGCGCAGTTCGCACGCCGTGAGGCGCTTGTTGACGTTCTGCCCGCCCGGCCCGCGGCTCGTCGTGAACGAGAAGTTCAGCGACGCTTCGGGCACGATGACGCCCGGCGCGATATCGACGCCGCCGACCGTGGGCTGGTCGCCGGGGGCGGGGGATGCGGGCTGTTGTGGTTCGGGCGTCATCGACGGGGCTTCCTCGGGGACGGTACCCTCCGCACCCCCCTGGAG
>JBQLZI010000124.1:0-7387 GCA_052168195.1 Phycisphaerales bacterium | reverse complement strand
CGAACTGGCCGAGCGCATCGAACGCTTCGGCGCGCAGTCGCACCGCGCGAAGCGTCGACTCATCGGGCAGCAGGGCGAGTGTCGTTTGGGGCTCGCCGCGGCGGAGGGCGGCTTCGGCGCGAACGTCGAGCGGAGCCTTCTCGCCGAAGTATCGCTCGTCCCAGACGCCGCTCAGCAGCGCCACGCGGGCTTTCGTCGCGGGGTCGGCGAGGTCGTCGGGTGTCCACAGGCCGTGGAAGGCGCGCAGGCGGACCCGCTCGTCGGGGGTGGTGTACGGCGCGTCGATGACGCGCTGCACGGCCGGGGAGACCTGCACCTCCTGGCGCTGCTGGGCAGCCGCGCAGGAACCGACGAGCGCGAGCAGCGCCGCGGCGCGGAGGAAGCGATCAGCGGGGCGGCGCATCGACGGCTCCTTCGTCAAGATCCGGCAGGCGCTCGATCTGCACCTGCCATCCGGCGTTGGGCGGGGGCTCTTCGACGCTCAAGGCCGCGTGCGGGAGCGACTCGTTGCGCACCAGGTTGTCGAGGTACACGACGGATTCGTCGCCCGAGCGGTTCAGCGTGATCGCCATGCGCGGCAGCAGCGATCCCTTCTCGTACCACAGGCGGATGCTCTCGAACTCGTCCTGATCGGGGTTGCGCGGCGTGAGCACGATCTGCCACGTCTCCTCGATCCACGGCGGCAGGTTCCATGTCTCGGGGAGCCCGGCGCGGGGCTCGACGAGTTCGGTGCTGTAGCGGCGCAGGATGTCGTCGGCCTTCTGCCCGATGGGGATGGGCATCGGGCCCTCGCCGATCTTGAGCGGGTCGAAGGGCTCGCCCGGGCGGGCCACCTCGCGCTTGATGAACTGCTTCTCGTTCACACGCATCTCGACGAGCCAGCGCCCGTCGAACACCCACGTCTGCGGCGACTGCTCCACGCGCTGGTCGATCTGCAGGTTCTCAAACAGGATCGCGAAGGTGCGCGGAGCCGCTTCCCCGGGCTGGTTGCGGAAGTAGAGCGTCCCGCGGCGGACGTGCCGGTCGCCCTGGAGTTTGAAGCGCCGGTCGTAGACGACGCGCGCCTGCAGGGTCGTCAGATCGTCCCCGGCTCGTTCGAGCGCGTCGAGCAGGTCGCGGGCGGTCAGGATCTCGGGCGCTGCCGCCTGGGTGGGCTGCTCCTGCTTCGCGGGGCGCGGCTGGGACGCGGGCTCGACCTTTGCCGGCCTGCCCAATTGGGCGAGGGCGGGGGCCGAGAGGACCAGCCCGAGGGCGCCGACGATCGCGCACGTACGTCCGTTCTGCACTGCTCGCTCCTTCGAATCCGGCGTCCTGCCGGTGTTCCATCATCGGCGGAATCGCCGCGGCGCGTTGGCGCCGGGCGCCGAATTCGACGCCCGACGCGTGCGGGGTGTTCGCCCGGTGGCCGGGATCGCGGGAACAATCCTCGCCGATCGGGCATCCGGTATCTGGTATCCGGTCGAAACCACCCCCGAACCGGCGTGCGGTTGCACGCCAGCACCTGGAGAGACGCCATGCCCAGCACCCGCTCGTTGCTCGCCGCGTTCGCTGTCGCCGCGACCGTCCTGACCCCGCTGGCGCTCGCGCAGCCCCAGCGTCCCGCGATGGTCGAGGTGCCCGCGGAGCACGCGGCGATGGGCAAGGTCTTCCGCGTTCATCCGGTGAAGGACGCGCAGGTCACGTTCACGTCCGACGCGGCGCTCGAGCACATCAAGGGGATCAGCAACCGCGTGTCCGGGTACGCGATCGCCCCCGAGAGCGGGGCGTCGGAGGCCGAACTTGTCGTCGGGAAGTTTGTGATGCCCGTCGACACCATCGACACGGGCATCCCGCTGCGCAACGAGCACCTGAAGAGCGAGCGCTGGCTCCACGCGGGCGAGTATCCCGAGATCGCGTTCGAGGTGACCGGCGCCGAGGGCGTGTCCCTCGCCAAGGAGGATTCCTGGTTCAAGACGTACGACGCGACGCTGGTCGGCACGATGACCGTCCGCGGGACCACGCGGGACGTGCGCATCCCGGCGCGGCTCACGTTCATGCCCGAGAGCGACCGAACCCGTGCGCGCGCCCGCGGCGATCTGCTCGCGATCCGGGCGCAGTATCCCATCACGCTCAGCGACTACGGCGTGGCCGTGGGCGACGACGCGATCAAGAACGGCATGGTGGCCGACGAACTGACCATCGACACGTTCCTGCTGCTGACGACGTTCGACCCGAACCAGTCGCAGCGCGGGAGCGGGCGCGGCAACGAGTAAGCCATGCGCCGGACCTTCCGCGTGCTTGGATGGACGGCCGTCATGGCGTGCGCGCTGGCCGTGTGCGTCCAGACGGTGATGCTGTGGCGCGCCACGCGCATCGAGCACATGACCTTCACGCGCTACCACGACCCCGATCGCGCCGCACGCGAAGCGGAAGCGAGCGAGGAGAGTCTCGCGGATCTTTTCGAGGGGACCGGGATCGAGGACAACACCGGCGCGCTGGAGACAGTGCCCAACCGCTTCATGCTCGGCCTGCTGCCGGGCGGCTCGGGGAAGCACGCGATCAGCGTGCTCACGCTCGCGGGGCCGGCGGGGCTGATCGCGCTGGTCTCGCTCGTCGGGCTGCTCGCGTCGCTCAGGCGATCGTCGCCGTCGGCGGATCGAGCGGCAGCGACCGCGCGAACTCCATGAACGACGCGTGGTTGGCCTTGAGTTCGGTCATGCTGTCGCCGCCGAATTTCTCGAGCGTCGCGCGAGCAATCTCGAACGCGACGACGTTCTCCATCACCACGCTCGCGGCGGGCACCGCGGAGACGTCGCTTCGCTCGTAATCGCTCTGCTCGGCCTGCTTGGTGTTAAGGTCCACACTGGGCAGCCCGCGGAGCAGCGTGGAGATCGGTTTCATGGCGCCGCGGACGACGACCGGCTGACCGTTGGTCATGCCGCCCTCAAGGCCGCCGGCGTTGTTGGTGTCGCGCGTAAAGCCGAGCGTCGTTCGGTCGCGCTGCGCGGCGTCGTAGCGGATGGGGTCGTGCACCGCGCTCCCCGGGCGCGAGGCGACGTCCTTGCCGAGCCCGATCTCGACGGCCTTGAAGGCCTGGATGCCCATGACCGCGAACGCGAGCCGCGCGTCGAGTTTGTCGCGCCAGTCGGCGCAACTGCCCAGCCCGGGCGGGCACCCGAAGACGTGCGCTTCGACGAGGCCGCCGACGGTGTCCTTGTCGATCTTGGCCTGCCGGATCTCCGCGATCATGCGTTCGCTGGCGTCGTGGTCGAAGCAGTAGACCTCGCTGGCGTCGCGCCGCTCGAGCAGGTCGCGCCGGTTCTCCTCGGTGACGTGCATGCCGGTCGCCGCGCCGCCGACGCTGCGGACGAAGCCGAACACCTCGATGCCCAGTTCTCGCAGCAGGCATTTCGCGATCGCGCCCGCCGCGACGCGGGCCGCGGTTTCGCGCGCGCTGGCTCGCTCGAGCGTTTCGCGGCAATCCGTCGTCAGCCACTTCACGCTGCCGGCGAGATCGGCGTGTCCCGGACGCGGCCGGTGCACCGCGGGCGTGCGCTGCGCGTCGTCGAGGCGCGAGTCCTTGTTCACGATCTCGACCGTCAGCGGCGAGCCTATGGTGGTGTCGCGCCGAACCCCGGTCAGGAACTTTGCGACGTCGCTCTCGATGCGTTGGCGTCCGCCGCGGCCGTAGCCGCCCTGGCGACGGCGCAGTTCGCCGTTGATGAGGTCGAGATCAAGCCGAAGCCCCGCGGGCAGGCCCTGAATCAGGGCGAGCATCGCGGGGCCGTGCGATTCTCCGGCGGTCGAGTAGTCCAGTCGCGGGGCGGGGGGCATACCCCACGATATCGGCGGGAGGCCCGCCGGAGGTGATCAGTCGCGGTGGTTCATGCGGCTGAGCACCCAGAACGCGGTCGTGCCCGCGACGCCGTAGAGCATCAGCAGGACGCCGAGAATGGCCGCGGCGAGCGCGAAGCCGGGTGATTCCGTGCGCATGACTCCCGCCACCGCGAGGGTGAGCACGCCCATGATCCCGAGCGCGAACGCCATCACGCCGCCGATGCCGAACTCGCGCTGTTTGGCGTTGATCCCCGTGTCCGGCCGTTCTTCGGAGCGCGCCTCGCGCACGAGTTCGACGTCCACGCCCATCTCCACGGCCTTATCCATCGCCTGATTCTTGTCGTTGCCGGTGACAAACATGCGACGCCAGACCTGCGTGGCGCGATCGCGACCCTCCACGATGAATTCTGTGGGGTGGGCCTCGTCCGGCGCGGTCGAGGGCGGTTTGTGGGTGCGGGGATCGTTGGCCATAAAGACGCTCACAGTGGCCTCCACAGGGTTGCGATGGGGTTGTTGAGTCGAAGAGATATTCGGCCTGACCCATGATGCCCGGCTGAGGGGGTCATGAAACCCGATTCATCTGTCAAGGTCCGGAAACGTCCGCTCTTAGAGCATGACCTTCCGGTTGTAGACCCACCACTCCAGCATCAGCACCGCGAGGCAGCCCAGAATCAGCCAGGGCCACAGCGCACGGCGCTGTTCACGGGCTCCTGAGCCGGGCTGGGCGGCCACGCTGCGCGTCGCGAGATCAAGGGACTCCTCGGTCCGGATATCGCTCTCGTGGGGGCTGAGGAGGTTCACCGCGACGGGCCGCTGCGACCGGTCGTTCACGAGCATGTCGCTGGCGCCGCGCGGCCCGTCCCAGCGGATCGCGTACAGCCCCACATTCTGAAGCGGACCGAAAAGCGTTGCGCCGTCAGGACTTGGAACGAGCGGCGTCTCCCGCCCGCCCGGTTCGACGAGCGTCACCGCCCGCGCCTCGCCGGGGAGGACCGCCTGCCCGGTCTCGCCCGGGGTCAGCATCGGCAGGGCGCCGCCGCCCGCGCCGCTGAGCGACTCCACCGCCTCGGCGAGGAAGATCACGAACCCCACGTCGAAGGGCCAGTCGCTCTGGCCTGGGTCGAAACTCGTCAGGATGGCCGTCGTCGCGCCGTCGATGGCTTCCGCGATCAGCGGGCCGTCCTGCCCCCGCGCCAGCGACCGGGCCGCGGCGTCGAGTTCGAGGCGGCGCGCCTTCGCGATGGTCATCCGCTCGAGCCCCGCGTTCTTCAGCACCGGGTGGTCGCGCTCGTAGTCGAGCACGATGGTCGGCTCGGGGTCGCCCGCGAACGCGACGCCTTCGATGGGCAGCGGCGCGCCCAGCGCGAGGTACTGGCCGGTCGGGAGCGATTCGAGGCCTGCGACGCTCGCCTCGCCGTCGAGGATGATCGCGTCGTACACCGAGAGCGAGGCGCCGGCCGACGACGCCTCACGCGCGAACTGGCCGGGCGTCATCACGTCGAGTCTGGCGAGGTTCAGCCCCTCCAGCGCGTACTGGAGGTACAGCGAGCCGGACGTCACCGCCAGCACCGTCGCGCGCCGCGCCGGCGGCACGGCGAGATACGCCGCGTTGTCGACCGCGAGCAGGTCCTCGCCCGCCGCGTTCTCCGGCACGGCCACGCGCACGCGCAGCAGCGCGCCCTCCGGCTGCTCAAGTTCGAACACCACGCCGCCCTCGGTGGGGGGGCCCTCCGGGCCCATGGCGGCGAGGGTGACCCGTTTCACGCCCGCGACCACGCCGTCGACCGTGAGTTCGACGTCGACCGCAAGGTCCTGTGTCACAGTCGCCTGGATGGCGGTGAACACGCTGAGGCGCGTGGGCTCGTCGAACTGGCGCTCCGCGCCGACGGAGGTGATCGCGACGTTCGAGGCCGCGACTGCGCCCACCGCGTGGAAGGTCATCGGCGCGTCGACGCTGGGCCTGAGTTGCTCGGCGTCCGCGACGCGCCCGTCCGTCCAGAGATGGATCGACGCGGACGGGGCTGCGGCCGCGCCGTCCTCGCGCGCCGCGGGAACGGTGTACGCCCCCGCGAGGCGGAGCGCTTCGTCGAGCGTCGTCGGCGTGTCGGCCTGGGCGATGCCGTCGATCGCCGCGAGCAGCATCCGCTTGTTGGCGGTAAAGGGCTGCACGACCTGCGCGCCGGAATCGAACGCGACGATCATCGCTTCGTCGGACGCGGGCCTGCCGCCCAGCGCGCCGAGCGAGCGGAGCAGGCCCGGCTCGCGGAGGTTCTCGACGAACGCCCGCGCCTCGCGCTTCGCCTGGTCCAGCCGCGTGTCGGACTCGTCCCCATCGCGGGCGGCCATGCTCGCGGAGCGGTCGATCATGAGGACGAACCGCTGGCCGGGGTCAAGGTTCGCGCGCAGTTCGGGCTGGGCGATCGCGAACAGCGCCGCGAGCAGCGCGAGCATCTGCAGGATCAGCAGGATGTTGTTGCGCAGCCGCTGGAACGGTGCGTTGGCGCGCAGGTCCTCGATCGCCTTCTTCCACAGCAGCGTGGTCGAGATCTCGACCTCCCGGCGCCGGAGTTTGAGGAAGTAGAGGATCAGCAGCGACGGGATCGCGACCGCCGCGGCGACACCGGCCAGGATGGGCGTGAGCCACGTCATCGCTTACTTCAGCAACCCCCGTGCGCGCAGGTAGTCGAGAAGGAGCGACTCGATCGGCGTGTCGGTCGTGACGCTCATGAACGTGATCTCCCGGCGTGCGCAGAACGAGCGCAACTGCTCCACGTACGCCGAGAGATTCTGCTTGTACTGCTTGAGAAGGGGCGCCGAGATCGTGACCTCCGCGACGTCGCGGTCCTCGATGTCGCGCAGCCGCAGGTCGCCGCCGAGTTCGGGGTTCACCTCCTGCGGGCTGAGCAACTGGATCGCGAACAGGTCGTACCCGCGGCCCTTCAGCAGGCGGAGCCCTTCCTCGTAGCCGTCCTTGAAGAAGAAATCGGCGAGCACGACCATCACGCCGCGGCCCCGGCGGGAGAGCGCGATCCGCCGCGCGGCCTCGGGGAAGTTCGCCGCGCCCGAGGGATCGAGGTTCACGAGGAACGCGCCCAGATCATGGATGCGCCGGCGCCCGCGCAGGTCGCGCAGCGCGCGGAGCTGCGTCGCGGGCGCGGCCTCGGCGGCGTTCTCGGTTTCGCGGGGCGTCGCGGACTCGCCGGCCATCGCGGTGAGCGCGACGCGGTTGAGGTTGAACAGCCCGATGTACCCGAGGGCGGCGGCGAGTTTCTGCGCGTAGTGGTACTTGGAGGGCTCGCCGCAGTCCATGCTCGCGCTCGCGTCGAGCACGAGGTGCAGCGAGAGGTCTTCCTCTTCGAGGAAGAGTTTGGTGAAGAGCCGGTCGAGGCGCGCGTAGATGTTCCAGTCGAGGCGGCGCAGGTCGTCGCCCGCGGCGTACTGGCGATGGTCGGCGAACTCGACGGACTGGCCCTTGCGTTTCGAACGGCGCTCGCCCTGGAGTTTGCCCGAGAAGACCTTCCGCGACGACACGTCGAGTTGCGAGAGCTGCGCAACAAGGCGCGCGTCGAGC
>JBQLZI010000123.1:0-7453 GCA_052168195.1 Phycisphaerales bacterium | reverse complement strand
AGCACGCGGTGCAGGAGGCGACGCGGGCGCTGAAGGGGTGGGCGCGCACGCCCGCGGAGGATCGCTACGCGGCGCTGCGGCGCTTCGCGCGGATCGCGGCGGCGCGCAAGGCGGACCTCGCGGCGCTGATCCGCGACGAGACGGGCAAGCCCCAGTGGGACGCGGAGGGCGAGGCGGGGGTGATCGGCGCGAAGGTCGACATCACGCTGGATTCGACCGAGCACGGGGCGCTGCGCCGGGTGACGGACTACGCGGTGCGCCTGAGCGATTCGCGCACGGGCGCGTGCCGCTTCCGCCCGCACGGGGTGATGGCGGTCATCGGGCCGTACAACTTCCCGGCGCACCTTCCGAACGGGCACATCATCCCGGCTCTGGCGATGGGGAACACCATCGTGTTCAAGCCCAGCGACAAGGCGCCGGCGTGCGGACAGATGCTCGTGGAGATGCTGCTGGAGGCGGAGTTCCCCGACGGCGTGATCAACATGGTCCAGGGCGGCGCGGACGTCGCGAAGGAACTCGTCGGGCACGAGCGCGTCGACGGCGTGCTGTTCACGGGGAGTTGGCCGGTCGGCCGGAAGATTCTCGAGGCGAACCTCGATCATCCGGGGAAGATCGTGGCGCTGGAGATGGGCGGCAACAACGCGGCGATCGTGATGCCGGACTGCGACGTGAAGCAGGCGGTGATCGAGTGCGTGCGGAGCGCGTTCGTCTCGACGGGGCAGCGGTGCACGTGCACGCGGCGGATCATCGTGCACAAGGAAATCGCGGACCGGTTCATCGCGGCGTTCTGCAAGGCGGCGAGCAACCTGCTCGTGGGCGATCCGCGGGGCGTGGGGCTCGACGGATCGCGGCAGCAGGTGTTCATGGGGCCGCTGATCACGGCGGAGGCGCGGGAGCAGGTGGGGGATTTCTACAAGCGCATCGTGAACTCGGGCGGGCGCGCCCTGGTGCAGCCGACGCTGATCGACGATCCGTCGGGCGGGCATTACATCTCGCCCGGCGTGGTGCTGGTGGACCGGTTCACGCTGTCGGAGGATCCGGAGCGCGACGCGGGCTGCGACGTGGAGGTCTTCGGCCCGCTGGTGCGCATTTTGGTGACCGGCACGCTCGACGACGCGATCGAGCAGGCGAACACGACGAAGTACGGGCTGGCGGCGTCGATCTTCACCAAGGATGAGGAGACCGTGGAGCGGTTCCTGCACGAGGCGAAGGCGGGCTGCGTGAACGTGAACACGGGAACGGCCGGCGCGAGCAGCAAACTGCCGTTCGGCGGGCTGGATCACTCGGGCAATCACCGTCCGGCGGGGTCGTTCAGTCTGGACTACTGCGCAGTTCCGATCGCGAGCATGATCGAGCGCGGGGACGTGTCGACGACGCACCCGGGCATGCGGTTCGAGGACGACTGGGCGTAACGCGGAACGCAGCGCGGAGGGCGCGGGCATGCACCAGAGCATCGCGGCGAGGGTCGGGCTGAAACTGGTTGGGATGCTGTTGCTGGGGCTGGCGCTGCCCGACCTTGCGGGGAACGCGGCCCAGATCGGTCACTACTGGGTGTACATGCGGCCGCAGGCGGTCGCCGCGGGCGGGGGCGGGCTGGGCTCGGCGTGGTGGTACTGGACGATCCCGATGCTCGGGCCGGTGTTCCAGGGCGTGTTCGGCGCGGTGCTGTACTTCCGCGCGGGCCCGATCGCGCGGCGGCTGGCGCCGACGGGGGTGCGGCTGTGCCGCGAATGCGGCTACGACATCAAGGGCGTGACGGGGGAGCGGTGCCCGGAGTGCGGGGCTGCGCTGCAACGATCGCAGAGCGCCGGCGTCCCTTCCTGATATCTTGGCGGCATGACGCCCAGCAGACTGTTCATCGTGCTCCTTCGGGTTCTCGGGGTGTACCTCGTTGCGGTGCACGGCTCGTTGGCGGTGGTGCACGCCGCGGAGTTGTTCAACATCAAGGGCCTCTCAAGCGTCGAGTTCGAGCGCACGAAGTTGTTCGTGCGGCGTAATCTGCTCGGGCATGGGATCACGACCGCGATCGGCATCTACGCGCTGTTCGGGGGAAGCGCGCTGCTCCCGCTGTTACCTCAAGGGTGGCGCGATGACACGAGGAGCGCCGTTGCGCTCGACGCCGGCGCCGTGGCGCTGGTGGCGGTCCGGCTCGTCGGGTTCCTGCTCGTCGCCATGTATACACCTGCGCTCATCGCCGGCCTTGGGGTCGGGATCCAGACGACCAATGTGTGGTTCGCGCTGATGAATGTCGTCGCCATCGTGCTGGGCGTCTATCTGGTGTTCGGGGGCGGGTGGATCGTGCGCCAAGCCGCCCGGACGGCGGCCGCGGAGTAACGGCTCAGCGTCGTTCCGAACGATCACTGGTCGCTCCGTGGGCGGATGTTTCTTCCGGCATTCTGAACGTTTTGCCGCCTTGCGCGGGGTCGAGTGCCGCGGTATGGCCGGCGCGGCGTGCTAGGGCGGGTGATGCGTAGGATTCGTCGATCTCCCGTGCACTGGACGCGCACGGTTCGCGGCCGGGTCGTCTCTGACGGCTCGGCCGCTTTGCGTTGCGGTGTGCGTGAACGACAACGCCCCGGCCTTGCGACCGGGGCGCTGGGGAGTGCGCTGAGAACTATGGCGTCGTGGCTGCTTAGCGGCGACGACGGACCGCGGCGAGGCCCGCGAGGCCGAGGACGCTGAGGGCGCCCGGGGCGGGGATGGTGTAGCGCATGAAGGCCTGCCCGAGGGCGTCGCCTGCGCCGTTGTAGAGGTCGGCGGTGAAGTAGAGGAAGCCGTCGTCGGTCAGGAAGCCGTCGTCGTTGTTGAAGATGTCGATGAAGGCGTCGTCGTCCATGAGGCCGTTGCCGTTGAGGTCGACGGCGTCGCCCTGGCGGAGCAGGACGGTGGTGCCGTTGAGGACGAGGACGGCGTCGGCTTCGACGTCGGGGTTGCTGGTGGTGCCGCCGAGGACGTAGTCGCCGTTGTTGTTGGAGGCCATGAAGAAGAAGGTGGAGGAGAAGGGGGCGTCGCTCCAGGTTTCGGAGGCGCCGGAGGTGATGGCTTCGCCGGTGGAGGCGATGAGCCCACCGTTCATGACGGCCCAGTCCTGGCCGTCGTCGTTGCTGCCGCGGGCCATCCAGTTGCCGGCGGAGTCCATGTAGCCCTCGGAGATGGTGGAGATCGTGGAGGCGAGGCCGCCGATGACCTGCTCTTCCTGGAGGACGACGTTGCCGTTGACGACGATGACGTCGTCGCCGGTGGTGGCGCCGTTGAGGTCGCCCTGGGCGAGCCAGCTGGAGCCGTCGGCGGAGGTGCGGAAGTCCTGGAAGTCGAAGATGTCCCAGGTTTCCATGGCGCCGCCGGCCTGCATGCCGGGGACGTCGACGTCGGCCTGGGCGATGACGGTGCGGTCGATGAGGAGGCCGCCGGTGCCGCCGGAGGTCTGGTTGGTGAGGGAGGCGCCGTAGGCGATGCGGCCGTCGGAGAGGATGTCGCCGAGCCAGACGCTGCTGCTGAGGTTGGCGGAGCCACCGCCGCCGAGGACGACGGCGTCGGATTCCTGGGCGCCGGTGGTGATCATGCCGCCGCCGGTGATGGCGCCGCGGAGGATGACTTCGTCGTTGGCGGTGTCGCCGTCGGTGTTGGTGGCGAAGACAAAGTCGCCGGCGTCGTTGATGCTGAGGCGCTGATCGATGAAGCCGATCAGGTCGGGCCGGTCGCTGATGGTTCCGCCTTCGCGGGCGACGACGGCGCCGGTGAGGCCGAAGCCGGCGATGACGACTTCGTCTTCGGTGGTGGCGGCGTCGGTGTCGGCGGTCAGGATCCAGAAGTCGCCGTTGGGCGAGCGGTACGGGCGGTCAAAGGACGTGAACGAAACGCCGGCGAGGCCGGGGACGGCCGAGGTGGGATCGCCGACGATGTCGGAGAAGATGACTACGGGGCCGGCGCTTCCCGCGACGGCGAGGCCTGCGCAGGACGCGAGCGTGGCCGCGGCGAGAACGGAACGAAGATTCTGCATGACGTGTTCCTCCAGGTGCTCCTCAGGAGCGCGTCGGCCGCGCCGACACGCGTAACGGATCGTGCTGACAGCGCCGCGGACGCACAGGGAAGTGCGGAGATGCGCGAACCCCATCGCGCAACGTCCGCGGCGGGGCCAAGGTACAGGAATTGCGCGTCGGGTGGTAGCCATGACGGGCAAGTTTCACGGAGCATTCGGTGTTTTTACCGGTTGCGAACGGTCGGGGCGTCGTTCGCTAGCATGGCGGGCGTATGTCGAATCCACGGACGAAGTTGCCCAACGCGCGTCAGACGCCCCGGTTCGCGGGGATCGCCACGTTCTGCCGGTTTCCGCGGCTCGAGGATGTGGCGCCGGAGGCAAGGACGGTCGACTGGGCGCTCTACGGGGCGCCGTTCGATTCGGGGGTGACGTTCCGCCCCGGTGCGCGGTTCGGCCCGCGGGCGGTCCGGGAGGCGTCGCAGTACGCCAAGCCGTACCACATCGAGCACGACGTGAACATCGCGGAGGCGCTGAGTCTGGCGGACGCGGGGGACGCGCCGGTGCAGCCCTACGGCTGTGAGGCGAACGCGAAGGTGATGGCTGAGTTCGGGATGGGCATCGGCGATCCGGCGCGGACCAGGTTGTTCGCGATCGGGGGGGATCATTCGATCGCGCTGGCGAACCTGCGGGCGACGTGGGCGAGGCGAGGCAAGCCCAAGGGCGGGCTGGCGCTGCTGCATTTCGATTCGCACGTGGACACGGTGGATGTGACGCTGGGCGAGCGGTACAGCCACGCGTCGCCGTTCATCCGGGCGATCGAGGAGGGGCTGATCGACCCGAAGCGGATGCTGACGGTGGGGGTGAAGGGGCCGCTGAACACGAAGGACGATCTGGACTACGCGAAGGAACAGGGGGTCACGCTCGTGACGTACGAGCGGTGGAGGCGGGAGGGGGACCGCCCGATCCGCGAGTTCATGGAGCGGCTGGGGGATGACGAGGCGTACCTGACGTTCGACATCGACGTGGTGGACCCGGCGTTCGCGCCGGGGACGGGCACGCCCAGCGTGGGGGGTTTCACGTCAGCAGAGGTTCTGGGGTTGCTGCGTGGGCTGGCGGGCGTGAACCTCGTCGGCGCGGATCTGGTCGAGGTGCTCCCAGATCGGGACGTGGCCGGTATCACGGCGATGCTCGCGAGCCAGGTGATCGTCGAGGTCCTGGCGCTGGACGCGATCCGGCGGAAACCCTGAATTTTCGGCCGGGCGTTGCGGAATCGGGCGTCCCGTGTTCCCATGGAGAGGCACGCGCGTGTCGCGCGCCCCCCTCGGAGGAACGCCATGCTGATCGCTCGGATGCTCGGACTCGGTCTCGCTCGCAAAGCCCTGCCGTCGATCGGCGCGGGCCTGGTGCTCGCCCAACTGGGCGGGTGCGTGGTTTCGCAGGGCGGGTGGCGATCGGATCTGGAGCGTCGCGAACTCTCGATGAACTTCGAACACATGGCGGGCTCGGCGATCGATATCGAGACCGGGAACGGCTCGATCGAGGTCATCGGCGACGCGTCGCTCGACAGCGTGACGGTGACGGCCGAGGTGCGGGCGCGGACCGTGGAGCGGCTCGACGCGACGCGGCTCATCGCGGAGCGCGACGGCGATGGGGAACTCACGCTGCGCGTCCACTGGCCTGAGGACAAGCGTCATCCCAATGAGGGCGCTTCGATCACCGTGCGGCTGCCCGACGCGCACGGCGCCACGATGAAGACCGGCAACGGGCGCGTGACGCTGGAGAACCTTTCGGGCAAGGCCGAGATCGAGACCTCGAACGGGCGGATCACCGTGAATGACCACGACGGGCCGGTCTACGCGACGACCAGCAACGGGCGCGTGGAACTGGACGACATCCGGGGCGAGGTGAGGGTGCGGACGAGCAACGGGCGCATCGTCGCGACGGACGTGGCCGGTCCGGCGGACCTGGTGACGAGCAACGGCGCCATCGAGATCGACCTGGAGGACGGCGTGCAGGGCCCGTGCACCGCCCGGACGAGCAACGGCTCGATCCTTTTCGAGACCCACGCGTCGATGAAGGCGTCCCTCGACCTGAGCACCAGCAACGCAAAGATCATCGTTCAGCGTGGCGATGAGACGATGCAATTCAAGGGTTCGGCCCGCGTCGAGTTGAACGGCGGCGGCCCGACCTGCACCCTCTCCACGAGCAACGGGAAGATCACCGTGGTCGTGGACGACGAAGACTGACCCGCGGCGAGGCGTTGTCCGCCCGCCGAGACCCCGGCCGGAGCGAACGATGCCGACGAGCGAACCGATAAGCGCAGACAGTCGCACCTCCGCACGCCGCGATCTGGCCCTCGGGCTGCTCGCGGCGTTCTTCGTGATCGGGTCGACGCTGACGGGGTGCGCGTCGTCGCCCGAGCCGAGCGGCCCGGCGGCCGGCGCGGAAGCGGGCGGCTCGGGTGAGCAGCAGCCGCCGAGTTCGCGGCGCCGGCGGGTGATGCTCTACACGAAGCGCGAGCAGATCGACGCGCCGCTTCCGAGCGGCGCGCCGGTGCTGGTGCGCGCGTCGGGTCCGGTGTCGGTGGTCGAGGGCGACCTTGAGACCACGCTGGTGCGCGCGTCGCTCTCGGCGACGTCCGAGGAGCGCCGCGAGGGCGTGAAGGTGTCGACGGGGCTGAACGGCGAGGGCGTGTTTGTGATCGAGGCCGCGTGGCCCGGCGGGAAGCAGACCGACGAGATCGCGGCGTTCGAGGTTCGGCTGCCGCGCGGCGCCGGACGCGTTGAGGTGGAGACGGCGGGCGCGGTGACGCTGTCCGGGCTGGGCCGGGACGCCATGGTGCGCACGAGCAACGGCGCGGTGACCGTGGCGGAGCACCGCGCGGGGGTGCACGCGTCCACGACCAACGCGCAGATGTCGTTCGAGCGCGTCTCGGGGGTGATCCGCGCGGAGACCACGAACGCGATCGTGCTGGTGCGCGACGCGCGCGGGCCGGTGAGCGCGACGACGAGCAACGCGGCGATCGATCTCCGC
This sequence comes from Phycisphaerales bacterium, assembly GCA_052168195.1. Lineage (GTDB taxonomy): Bacteria > Planctomycetota > Phycisphaerae > Phycisphaerales > UBA1924 > JAHBXC01. Next base: position 441 of record JBQLZI010000123.1, on the reverse strand, counting down.
ATGGCCGCGGACGCGGCGGGCCCCGTGCGGGTGCGCACGAACCTCGGCGCCGTGCTGCTCCAGGTTGGCAAGGGCTTCGCGGGCGCGCTGACGATGCGCACGTCCGACGCTCCGATCGTGCTCAACATGAAGCCGGGCGCGGGCGAGGTCGTGAGCCGGACGATCGACGAGACCGTCGTGCGTTTCGGCGCGGGGCAAGACTCGACCGTGGAGACGACCGGCGGGACGATCGAACTGCGCGTACTCGACCGGTAAGCCCGATTGGTCAACCCGGGTCAGGCCTGCTCGCGCAGCGCCAGGATCAACTGGACCTTGCCCACGTGCTCGTCGAGGCGGCGGGCGATGGCGACGGCGTCGTCGCCGGCGTCGGCCATCTCGTAGACCCGCGTGCAGATCGGATCGGCCACGCCCCCGACGCCGAGGGGTTTGGCGGCGGTCGCC
>JBQLZI010000122.1:0-7579 GCA_052168195.1 Phycisphaerales bacterium | reverse complement strand
TGATCCACCCAGTCGGAAGCGAGTTGGAAATCGGCGTCAGAGTCGTAGTCATCGCGGAGCACCTCGAACCCGCGCAGCGACTCGAACTGGAACACGAGCACCGAGTCCGACATATCGAAGTCGTCGTAGTTGATCGATCCGGGGAGGTCGTTCGAGCCCAGGGCCGTTTCGGTGGGATCGCGCAACACGAGCGACATCGTCTCGAAATTGATCTCGCTCGGCGGGGTCAGGCGAACCCACAGGTGGTCCAGCGCGGGCAGGCCCGGCGCCATCGACGCGATCTCGGTGTCCGACAGAAGATCGACGGAGGTCGAATCAAACTCGTCGGTCATGTTCGCCAGCGTGAACGGGGCGTCGAGCGCCTCGAACGAGGTGCTTATCGAGATGCGGTCGCCGAAGCCCGTGTCGTTCGCGACCGTGATGATCGGGTCCGACTTGCTCACAACGAACGACCCGCCGCCGGGCAGCGCAACATCCAGTTGGAACATCGACCCGCGGTAGTTCGAGAAGTTCGGGAGCGCGGCAAACGGCGCGGTGTCCGTGTCGTACGCGAACCGCCCGGACACGTTCATGTTCGCGGCGCCGAACGCCTGGGACGCCGGGCTCGAATCGAGCGCGTTGGGCATCGTGTCGAACGAGTTCGGGAAGTACGTCTGCCCGTCGATCATCACCCGGTACGACGGGAACGGGTACCCCCCGAACCGGACCGAGGCGTCGAAATCGAACATCCGTGGGGCGGCGAACGCGGCCGTCGTGAGCAAACACGACGTCGCGATAACGGCGGTGCGGGTGCGCATCGTTCTCTGACTCCTGTGTGAAAACACCCGACCGGTAAGTCGGGAAGTCCTGTGCGGGCCCGAAGATAGCCGATATGTCGGATCCGAAGTCCCGATATTCCCGGGGTTTGCCCCAGTTTTCGGTCCCTCCCGGCGTGCCGGTGGGAAGGTGCGCAGACCCGGCAGGGTGCGCGGCCCGGGGTCCGCGTTCGCGCAACCTCCGGTGAATCCATCGGTTGATCGGGCCGATGCTCCCATGTCCCAACGTGGAGGGAGACGGCCATGACGCATCTCAAGTACATCGAGGGTTCCCGGGCGCACGAGGCGGGGCTTCGCCGCGCCGAGGACGAGTCCCGGACGCTCCGATTCCCGGGCGCCGTTCGCGACGTCCTCAGCCGCCCGGACCCGCGCGTGATGCCCCAGGACGAACTCGTCCGCTCGATCGACCGCACGCTCGACCGGATGCAGGACGCCCTCAACGCCTTGGCCGAGGATCTCGACGATTCCCTCCGCCTCGACGATTACCGTCCCGGCGGCGGCCCGTCGTCCGCGGCGTGATCGTCCCGCTCAGCCCGGGAGCACCTCGGGCAGGCCCGACGCACCGACCCACAGCACCCACGCGGTCAGCACCGCGAACGCGCCCGCGCCCAACTGGAACGGCAGGTCGTTCGTCGCCAGTTCCGTCGGGTCGTCGTACTCGCCGTGCTCCAGCAGCACGATGCTGCGCAGCAGGCAGAACGTCGCCGGCAGCGTGGTGAGCCACAGCAGCGGGAACTCGCCCAGGTGCTCGGCCTCCTTGGCCTGCACGTACGCCGCGTACCCCATCAGTGTTGCGACGCCCGTCACGACCACCATCATGCGCAGCAGGTTGTCCGTGTAGACGCGCTGCACCGGGCGGTGGTGCGCCGCCGACGCGATCGCCTCCGCGCCGTTGTGCAGCCCCGCGACCGCCAGCGTGCGCCGCTCGCCGAGACGCTTGCCGAACGCGAGGAACATCGCGAGGAACAGCGTCACGTTCAGCAGCCAGATCGACGGCGCGATCCCCACCGCCGCGCACCCGCCCATCACACGGAACACGAACCCCATCGCGAGACTCATCACGTCGGCGATGACGATGTGTTTCACCCGCAGCGAATACGTGAACACGTTGCTGACGTACAGCGCCAGCGTCACCGCCACCCACAGCCGGACCGAGGGATCGAGCAGCAGCACGCCGCCGAACGCGACCGCGAGGAGAATCCCCGCGAACGCCCACGCCGTGGGCACGCCGACCGCGCCGCTCGCGATCGGGCGGGTCCTCTTCCGCGGGTGCAGCCGGTCGGCCTCGCGGTCCGCGATGTCGTTCACCACGTAGCACGCGCTGCTCGCGAGCGCGAACAGCGCCGCCGCGATCAACGCCGGAACGAGGATGTCCGTGAACCGCTGGCCTTCCTCCGCCAGGTCCTTCATGCCGTAGAACGGTCCGATCAGCACGAACACGCTCTTGGCCCACTGCTTCGGTCGCGCGAGTTTCAGCAGCGACAGCGCCAGCGGCCTGGTTCGCGCACGCTCCGGCGCAGCGGGATGCTCGGGAACGCCCGTCACGCGCGGCCCTCGGCGTGTCCCAGCGCCGCGAAGTACTGCAGCCGCTTGCCGAAAAGAATGTTGAACACCGGCGGGTACAGGTCGATCGACGTGCGCTCGGCCGCGATCGACAGCCCGTGCTTCGCGTGGCTGGCCCGCCACTCCTCCACGGTGTTGTAGCGGTACAGGCACGGCACTCCGTGCGGCGCGTTCGCGGCCCAGTCGATCAGCGAGATGCGCTGCTGCGCGAGCAGACCGTTCCGCGCGTGGTCCTTGATGATGAGCGTCCTCGACGCGACGCGGGCGCACTCCGCGAGCAGCCGATCCGGGTCGTGATCGTGGTGGAGCACGTCCGCGAGGATGACCACGTCGTACGAATCGTCGCCCAGCGGGATATCCCCGCCCGCGTACTCGGTGACGGGGATCTTCTCGTCGCCCCGCTTCACGCGCTCGAGCCCCTCGACGCGCACGCCCTTCGGGCAGCCCGGCGCAGCCATGATCGCGGCGCCGAGTTCGCCGAATCCGCACCCGACATCCAGAACACGGTCATCCTCGCGGAGCAGCGGGACGATGAGATCGACGAGCGCACGGAGCCGCGCCCGGTAAACGGGCTTGTGCATCGCGGTCATCAGCGGCGCCAGCGGGCCGCGGGAGGTCGCCATCGTCGGTGGCTCCGAGAACGGTGGCCGGGTGCGCGCCGGCCGAGGGTCGGTATGCTACGGGATCGGCTGGAACGTGTTCGGCGTGCAGGGACCTAAAGGAAAGATCGGCGACGGACGGGCTCGCGGCGCACTCCGGGCCGGGCTGCTGCTCGCGCTGGCGATGCTCGCGCTCGCGGGCCCCGTGCTGCTGTTCGGGGCAGACACCCGCACCAACGACGCCGGCGAGCGCGCCTTCACCACCAGCGAAGCCAGCGACGCGATCAAGTACCACATCCCCGTCATCGAAACGGTGGCCGCCGAGTGGCCGAGCGTCGACATCGTGAACTACCGCTCCGCGACCTCTCCGGGCTACCACCTCGCGCTCGCGGCCGCCACGAAGATCGGATTCGGCGAGCCGGGCCTGCGCTGGATCAACCTCCTCGCGGGCTGCGCCTTCGCGGGCCTCGTCGGCGCGTTCGCGGGAGCGGCGGCGGGGGGGATGCGCGGCGCGCTGCTCGCGCTCACGCTGGTCGCGAGCCCCTACGTCCTGAGTTCGTCGTGCTGGATCACCACCGACAACGCAGCCCTCGCGTTCGTGGCGCTGGCCGTCGGCTGCGCCGCGTTCGGAAGCGGCTCGGCGCGAGCCAGCGCGCTGGGCGGCGTCGGCGCGACGCTCGCCGTCGCGGTGCGCCAACTGCACATCTGGCCCATCGCGCCGCTCTCGCTCTCGATGAAGGCCGGCTCGGGGATGCTCGCGCGGTTCCCGGTCATCCGCACCATCGCGGCCGGGCTCGGGCTCGAACCCCCGAAGCGGGAACTCGACCGGACGCGCTTCGTCGTCGGCGCGCTCGCCGTGCTCGCGCCGGTCGCGTTGCTCGCGTTCTTCGTGTGGAAGTGGCAGGGGCTCATGCCCCCGATGTACCGCGACAAGCACGCCAGCGGCGTCTCGTGGTCGATGCCCGCCTTGTCGCTCTCGCTCGCGGCGGTGTTCGGCGGGGCCTTGCTCGCGCACGCGTGGGAAGGCGTCAGATCGCTCCGCCTTCGCGACCCGTGGCTGTGGGCGGCGATCGCGCTCGGGCTGTTCCTCGCCCTGGCGCCGCAAACCGCGTGGAACGATCTTGGCGGGCGGAAGTTCGGCTGGATGTGGGAGATCGCGAAGCGCACGCCCGCGATCGCCGACCGGTCGCTGCTGTTCGTGGTCCTCGCGCCGATCGGATCCGTGATCCTGCTGGCCCACTGGCGGGCCGCGGCGGCGCGCGACGCCAAACGCGCCGCGACCATCCTGCTCTTCGCGGGCGTGTGCTGGTGCGCCGCCCAGATGATGAACGCCCAGGCGTGGCAGCGCTACGCCGAGCCCCCCGTGCTCGCGGGCGTGATCTGGCTCGCCGCCAACGCGTCGCCCGCCTCGGGCGTCCGCGCGCGGTGGCCCGGGTTCGTGCGCACGGCGTGCCTCGCCGGGCCGATCACGCTCGGCGCATGGCTGTTTACGGTGTGCGCGGTGACGATCTACGCCCGCGTCTTCTGAGTCTCAGATCCGCTCGAACGTGGTCTTCGTGCGCGGATCGTCGGCGCGGTTGCCCGTGTGCAGCGTGCTCGCGGGCTCGAAGAGCATCACGGCGCACTCGCCGCCGATCGTCACCGGCCGGTGCTCCACGCCCTTGGGGACGACGATCATCTCTCCCTCGCGCACCTCGACGGGCGGCCGGTCCTTGAACTCCATCCGCAGCGCACCGCGCAGCACCAAGAACAGTTCGTCCTCGTGCTCGTGGTGGTGGAACACGAACTCGCCCTCGATCTTGGCGAGTTTGACGTGCTGGCCGTTGAGTTCCGCGATGATCCGCGGCGACCAGTGGTCGGAGAATTTCGAGAGTTTCTCGTCGAGGTTGATGGCGTGCATACGCGGGATTCTGCCAGAAAAAAAGAAAACGGGCGAATCGTTCGCCCGTGTGCGATGTGCCGTATGCCTGTGCCCGCGCTTACGCATCCTTGCCGTTGACAACCGGCGGGCGCCCGACGGAATAGTACGAGAACCCGGCGGCCTTCATCGCCTCGCGGCGGTAGAGGTTGCGGCCGTCGAAGATCACCGGCTCGCGCATCAGTTCCTTGACGGTCTCGAAGTCGGGCGACTTGAACGCGTCCCAGTCGGTCGAGATCACCAGCGCGTCGGCGCCGCGGATCGCGTCCTCCATGTGCTCGACCAGGTTCACCGTGTCGCCCTTCTCCTTGCGGCAGTTGTCCATCGCGACGGGGTCGTACGCGACGACGTTGCCGCCCGCGTCGAGCACGTTCTGCATGAGCGTCAGCGCGGGCGCCTCGCGGATGTCGTCGGTCTCGGGCTTGAAAGCGATGCCCCAGAACGCGACGGTCTTGCCCTTCAGCCCGCCCTTCTCGGCGAAGTGACGCTCGATCTTCTTGAAGAACTCGGCGCGCTGCTGCTGGTTGACGTCGTGGACGGCCTTGAGCAGCGTCGCGGGGTGGCCGGCGCGGTCGCCCATCGAGATGCACGCCAGCACGTCCTTGGGGAAGCACGAGCCGCCGTAGCCGACGCCCGGGTACAGGAACTGGTTGCCGATGCGCTTGTCGGAGCACATGCCCTCGCGAACGCGCTTGATGTCGGCGCCGTAGTGCTCGCAGAGGTTGGAGATCTCGTTCACGAACGAGATCTTGGTCGCGAGCATGGCGTTGCTGGCGTACTTGACCATCTCGCTGGACAGGATGTCCATGATGAAGATGGGGTGGCCCTGGCGGACGAACGGCTCGTAGAGGGCGCGCATCTGGTCGGCGGTGTGCTCGTTCTCCACGCCGCACACCACGCGGTCGGGCTTGTTGAAGTCGTTGATCGCCGCGCCCTCTTTGAGGAACTCGGGGTTGTTGGCGATGTTGAACGGGTAGTCGTTGCCGATGCGCTCGCGGATGCGCTTCTGGACGGCCAGCGACGTCCCCACCGGCACGGTCGACTTCACCACGACGGTCTTGGGCTTCTGGCCCGTCCCGAGCGACTTGATGACGTCGGCGATGTCGTCGGCGGCGCCGAAGACGTACTTCAGGTCCGCGTGGCCGCTCTCGTCCGAGGGCGTGCCCACGCAGATGAAGATCATGTCGGCGTCCTTGTACGCCTTGGCCTTGTCGGTGGTGAACACCAGCCGGCCCGCGTCGACGTTCCGCTCGATCAGGTCGGTCAGGCCCGGCTCGTAGATCGGGCAGCCGCCGGAGTTGAGGGTGTCGATCTTCGCCGGATCGACGTCGAGGCACGTGACGTGGTTGCCGGTGTTGGAGAAGCAGGTGCCGGTCACAAGCCCGACGTATCCGGTGCCAACCATGGTCAGTCGCATCTCTACCAACTCCTCATGCGCCGCGGGGCGGGCGGCTTCGGGTGCGGGAAGGGCTTGTTCGCGGCCTCCCGGCGGCTTGTTCGTGAAGGTCCCGCGCGAATCGGGGCGGAGTCTAGCCGCGGGTTCCGGGGATGAACGCCTCGGCGGCGTCGCGGCGTGTGAAGGGTCCGCGAAGGTCCGAGAGCGAATGTCGGCTCAACCGCCGATCGACTTGCGGAAGCAGCGGATATCCGCGACGGGCTCGAAACCCAGGGCGGCGTGGGCGTCCAGACTCGCCGCGTTGTCCAGTTCGGCGTCCGACGCGAACTCCGCGCACCCCATCGAGGCCGCCCAGCGCTCGCCCGCCGCGATCAGGGCCGCACCCACACCCCTCCGCCGTGCGTGCTCCGCCACGAACCAGCCCTCGAGGTACCCCACGGGCGAGGTCAGGCATCCTTCTGCGAATTCTCGCAGGGAGATCTCGGCGAATCCCAGCGGCCGCGGATCGGCGTCATCGCGCGCGATGAGCACCGCGTGCCGGAGTCCCCGGATCGTGCCGTCGCGGAGGAATTCCTCGGCCAGCGCCGCGAAATCGTCGGTGAGCCACTCCGGGCCGAGCGACCGGCGCATCTCGTCCCAGTCTGGCGCGTCGTTCGCTCGGAGGTGATCGACGAAAATCGTCACAGCGAGACGCTCAGTAGTTCGGGGTCGGCGCGCGGTACTGCGAGAGATCGATCGATTTGAACCACTCGATGGTCCGCGCGAGGCCGTCGCGCAGGTGGATCGTCGGCTCCCAGCCACCCAGCCACTTCTGCGCGAGATCGATGACGGGCTGACGCTGCATCGGGTCGTCGGCGACCGCGGGCCGGAACACGATCTTCGAGGAAGAGCCGGAGAGTTCCTTCACGATCTCCGCGAGTTGCAGGATCGTGAACTCGCCGGGGTTCCCGAGGTTCACCGGCCCGTGGAACTCGTCGGGCCCGTTCATCATGCGGATGATGCCCTCGACGAGGTCGTCGCAGTAGCAGAACGAGCGGGTCTGCGAGCCGTCGCCGTAGATCGTGATGTCCTCGCCGCGGAGGGCCTGGCGGATGAAGTTCGAGACCACGCGCCCGTCGTAGGGGTGCATGCGGGGCCCGAACGTGTTGAAGATGCGCACCAGGCGGATGTTCACCTTGTGCATGCGGTGGTAGTCCATGAACAGGGTCTCGGCGGCGCGCTTGCCCTCGTCGTAGCAGGCGCGGGGGCCGAGCGTGTTGACCGAGCCCTTGTACGACTCGGGCTGGGG
>JBQLZI010000121.1:0-7713 GCA_052168195.1 Phycisphaerales bacterium | reverse complement strand
CGCTCGCGAGCGGATCGGAGGCGACGCCGGCGATCTGCTCGGCGCCGGGCCCGGCGGTGCGGACGTCCGCCTTGGAACTGGGCTTGGCCGGCGCGAAGTCACGCGCGGCGCGTTCGAGCCGTTCGATGCGGCGTTCGACGGCGTCCTGCTCGGTCGGCGCGGGTTGGGCGAACGCCTGGCCCGCGAGAAGGAGGGCGGCGAGGGACGGGATCGCGCGGGCGCGTCGGGGCATCGGTCGAGGATACCCGCGGAGCGCGGCCGCGTGGCGGCGGGAGAGCGCTTTCGGCGGGAGGTCGCCTACCATCCTCGCCCGGCCGGAGACCACCCGCCGGGCGTACATCCAGGCCGTGTGCCCGAGTGGTCTAAGGGAGCGGATTGCAAATCCGTTGAGCTTGCTCATCGTGGGTTCGAATCCCACCGCGGCCTTTCCGAGTTTCCGGCGCGATCGCGTTCGTGCCGGGCGTTCCCGGGCTCACGGGCCGTGGAAATACTCGTGGAGCGGGCCGAAGAGTTCCTCGGCGTCGCGCTTCCACTCGGCGAAGCCGGGCGTTGTTTTCAGGTTGTGCAGCATCAGCGGTTCGTCGATGGTCGATCCCTGGCCGTTGATCGCGATGCGGAAGCGGCAGAGGTCGTGGAGCACGACGTCGCCGTGCCTGTATCGCCAGATCGGGCGTAGCCCGCCGTCGAGGGAGAGATCGACGGGCATGAGGTCGTCAGGGCGCGGGCGGCGCGGCTTCATGTGGTGATAGATCCGCCAGCCGAAATCGTTGTCGAACAACCACATGTTCCAGCGCGGGGCTGCGCTGGCGAGTTCGAGGGCGTCGTCAAAGGCGGCTCGGCTGCGATCGCCCAAATTGTGCTCCGCCAAATCGACGAACGCCCGGGCGGAGAAGCCGTGCTCTACGCAATCGTCGTACATCCCCCGGACAATGTCATCACGGCTCTCTTCGATGATGTAGGAGACGCGCTTCGGCATGCACCCGTGCTTGGAGAGCCATGCGCGGAGGCGCTCGGGCCATCCCTCACGCGGCATCTCGCGACTGTAGAGCCAGTAGCAGCCGGCGAGGGTCATGGGATGAACCCTAAAGAGTGTCGGGCGGAAGCGGGATGGTGATCGAAGGATCCATGCCGCGATAGGTGTCCGCTAGGAATCGAGCGGGGATCGGAACACCCTTCGGCGCCTCCCAGGGGGCATACGGATCGGGTCGATAGAGCGGGTTTGGATCGAAGCGATCGGCCATGGCCTTCGCCCATGATGTCTTCTCAAGCACAAAGAGATTCGAGAAGATGCGGCCCATCTTGTAGAGATGTTCGCGGATCATCGGGATGTTCTGAACTGGGGGCTGCCAGTCCAGCAGCGTATCGGTGTAGGGGGACAGAACACCTCGCTGCGGCGGATCCGCTTCGATCCACTCGCGAAGGGTCTGCCCGGTGTGGCCAACAGGGGCGTCGAGATACTCTATGCTCAGGTAGTTATGTGGAAAGATGTCGTGGAGCCAGCGGGTCGCACTACTGTGCGAGGCGTCTTGAAGCCAAGCGTGACCGAGATTCACGATCCATGGGGACTGTTCCGGATGCCAAAGTGAGCGATACTCGAAGGCGTAAGCCGGATCTGACTGCTCGAGCATGCTTTTCCACGTTACATATAATGTATGTTCATTCTCGGTCAATTCTGAGATCCATGCCATTGCAGCACGCCGGCGGGAAACATCGAGCTTGCAATAGGCGGCACCCCATGTATCAGGATGTCTGTCAGGAAGGAGGCATCTAGCGAGCTCTATGCGCTTTGCGCGATCCATGTTTTGGAGCAACCGACCGTGCCTAGTGCGGAAGCTGGCGTACTCACCGCTTCCATGAGGCGACATCACTGCCAGATGCGTGGCCGGGACGCCGGCGGCTCCGAAGCCTTCCACGGCTAGTCCGTACGCACACGACAGCGTCTCCGCAGTCCATGCACAGCCAAAAGCCTTGCAGCAGATGCCTAACGAGTTGGCATGTTTAAACTTCACTGGATAAATTCGAAGAAATAAGTGCCGTCCAAGTCTACGCCCCACATGCTGCCGCGATGATCAGGAGGCAGGCCCAGCCATATGTCCTGCAAGTAGGTAGTGACACTATCAGTCGATTGGGAAACAGATCGCACCTCAATTAAATCAATTTTGCCATCTCGCCGGATGGCCACAACGTCTGGCCGCAGGTTGCGGATTGTACCCAGGCCCTCGAGGCCGGTGGCGGTGAACATGCTACGATTCATCATGGCGTGCTCAATGTCACCCACGTCGATGCGAGCGCGTGCCAGTTGTAGAATGAGGTCGGCGTGGATCGCGCCGTTGGGGCCATCCGTATCTTGCGCTGTGCCAATAAGGAGGCACAATCTATTGTTGACGATTCTGTAGTCAACTGGCATGTCATTGCGCACGATGAACCCTAGTCCAGAGTCGCGACCCGAGAAGATCCGGCCTCGCTTGACAAACTCGTCGACGTATCCGCCGCCAGGTTGTGCGATACGAAGAACCCCCTCCGTCGCATCATCAACCAGACGCGAAGGCAGCAGCGGAATCAGACCGATAGCCGCTCGGAGGTTGCCGTCCGACAGCTCACTGACCGAAATGACGATATCCGTGCCTTCGCTAATTATGCCAATAGACTGAACATACATTCCTGCAACAAGTGCTGTGGCTCGGGTCGCATTATCGAAGGCAGCGATGCGTATGTCGTCGTAAATTTCTAGAATATCATCAAAATCGTCCTGTCCATCTATAAAAGATAGCTCAAGACCCTCCTCTAATGCAGCTTTGAAATCTAGGGTCGGGCCGAACAGTGAGGATGCAAGGTGGAGAAGTTCTTGTCGCAGATGTGTTGCTGCCAAGAATGGTGTCTGGAGACTGAACTCGAGTTCAATTCGATATGTCCAGATTCCGCCGACCTTAACGCGGTCCCAATCGCTTTGGCTGAACGGCACGCCGTCGCCCTCGACGCAGACGATACTTCCACCGACGTGTTCCGGTGCAAGGAAAACTCTGAGCCAAGGATCATTCTCTCCGTATAGGAGCTTGTAGACGCGCAGGACCTGTTCCGTCGTGATCGGCGCGTCGCTCGCGTTGAAGTTGATGTCCTCTGTCTCGTCGGTCAATGTTGCGAGATCGACGTACTCGATAGTGTCTGTGCCGCGTGAGCTGTACAGAATGTCTTCGCCTTCTCCGGGCCAGATCTCGTCCTCGCCGGGTCCTGACACGATGATGTCATCGCCTGCCCCGGTGTCGATGAGGTCATTGCCCGGGCTTCCGAAGACGATGTCGACGCCGGGGCCGCCGACCGCAGATCCGAAGTGAATCCCGACGCCTGCGATGGCGGGGACGCTCACGCCGGTGACGGCGTCGAAAGGAAGGACTTGGACAGTGTCTTCGAGGATCTGTTCGCCACCCACCGTTGCGCGCATTGTGATGGGCACGGGTGTGGAGGACCCGCTCACCGCCTCGAGATACAAGACGCGGAAGTCGCCCAGTTCCGATACGGGAACTGGTGTATTGGCGCGGATGAAGTTCTCGGTTGTGCGGGTATCGTGCCCTTCGACGTCCCAGAGGCGAAGATGACCCGCAGGTCTGTGGTACCGGTAGTACGAGCTCTCGATGTCGGCCACGATCACATCGCTTCGCGTCAGTTCCTCAGGCGATGACGCGGGGTAGTCAAACGAGATCTGGGCGTTCGGAGGCAGGCCGCGGAGGTCGACGAGCACAGGTACGAATCGGATGCTTGGCGGACCAATCTGCGAGCCTGGTCCGAAGCCGCCGTATCCGTCGGCGTAGTCCGGAATGTAGTCCCCATCGCTGTCGCCTCGGTTCACGACCGCGACCTTCATCCCCGAAGGGCTGTCTTCGATTTGCTCTTCGATCTCATTCTGCGCTGGCAAGTCGAACCCGTTGTCGTTATCACTGTCTATCGCCAGGTCGAACACCAGCGCGGTGAACTCGCCCTGCACGGTCTGCTGTTCGCCGCAGTAGGTGCGCGTCACGCTCGCGGCGATGTGGGTCGGTTCGAGGATGCGCAGCACGCAGGTCGCGCCATCGTGTTCGACGATCACCGCTCCATCCACGGACGTCACGATGTCCCACGCGAACGCGCCCTCGCCTTCCGCGGTGAGCGTGATGACGCGTTCCGATTCGTACGGCGCCAGTTGGATCACGCCGTTCTCGGGGAGGCCGCTCAGGGTCAGCGGCGTCGGGGCGTTGCCCGCGACCGAGACGCTGTAGTTCACCACGCAGCCCGTCGGCCCGTTGGCGTCGAAGAGCCGCGCGGTGAGCACGCCGGCGCCGCATCCGGTTCCCTGGGCCTGCACGCCCCACCCGGTCGTCGGGCCGAGGATCGCGAGCGGCCCCGACGCGCTCCACACGACGTGCTGACCCGCGTACTGCTCGTGCGCGGTGTACGTCCCGACCTGCCCGTCCTGCAACGTCGCAGGTCCGTTGACCGCGAAGTCGCACACGACGGCCACGTCGATCGCCAGATCGCAGCCGAGCGGCTCGTTCTGGTACATGCCCCGCGCGCGGAAGCGGCCCGAGCCGGCCGAGTCGCCGCGCACCGTCGCGGAGTTGCCCGTCGTGGAAACGACGGTGAGATCGCCGGTGATCGTCCACTCGACGGTGACCCCGCCGCCGAGATTCTGCACGGTGTAGGTCGCCTCGGCGCCGACGCTCACCGCGCCGGGGCCGTTGAGCGTCATCTCCTCGCAGTCGACGACCTGCACGGGCCACGACTCGCCGCAGACGACGGCGCCGTTCTCGTAGATGCGCGCGATGACCATGGCCGAGCCGGGCGCGACGCCCTCGACGGAGTAGACAGGTCGCGTCGAGACAACGAGCGGGCGGAGCAGATACGGCGTGGGGTAGGGGTAGACGTCCCACATCAGGAAGCCCGCGGGCGCGCCATTGACGGTGAACGACGCGGAGCCGCCGACCTCGACGAACGTTGGGCCGATGACGCTCATGCCGTCGCATTCGGGCGGGTCGTCGCCGCCGCCGGGCTCGCCGGTCCAGCCCGGAGGCCTGGGACGCGGCGAACCGCCGTCGCCCGGACCGCCCGGGCCGTCGGGCCCGTTGTCGTCATCGCAAACGGACGGAAGTGGCGGTCGATCCTCCGGCGGATAGAGCAACCAGAACATCCGTGCGATGCAGCAGGCGACGGTGTCCGGATTCACCGGGAACTCAGGAATGACCCCGCCTCCTCCGGGACCCTCTGGCGGCAGCGTGATGCCGACGAGTCCACCACCCGGACCGATCCCGATTCCGAGGCAGGGAAAGAATTGCGAGAACAGCAGCGACGTGACGAGTTCCGTGACTTCCGCGCGCTCGCCGTTCGAGAACGTGCCCGGTGTGATGAACGTCTGATCGAGGTTGTCGATGACCGACGCGACGTCGCCCGCGTCGACGAGCCCGTCGCCGTCGAGGTCGCCGCTCTTGGGGTCCAGCGGATCCGCGGGCTGGTTCATCCGGTCGAGCGCCTCGGCGACGTCGCGGTGATCGACGATCAGGTCGCCGTTGATGTCGGCGCTGAGTTTCTGCGAATCGATCGAGAGCGCCGCGATGATCGCGCCCGTTGTCAGGTCGTACGCCTGGATGACGGCGACCTCCGCGGCGCCCGTGAACACGGTCGAACCGACCACGAGTTCGCGCACGCCGTTGCCGTCGAGGTCCGGCCCGAGGTACATCGCCCCGCCGAACACCGCGAGCGGCAGCGATGTGTTGTCGATCACCAGCCGCGCGTCCGCGACGGTCTGCGCGTCGCGCAGCGAGCCGTCAGGTCCGCGGCACTCGAAGACGAACACGCGGCCGTACGACCCCGGCCCGCCCCCGTCCACGGGCGCGGAGACGGCGATCTCGTCGCTGCCGTCGCCGTTCGTGTCGCCCAGGTACGCGATCGCGTAGCCGAAACTCGTGTCGCCCAGCGTCCCGCCGAGGGTGAGCGCCGGCTCGCCGGTGTCCGTCGAGTGCACGACGACGAGCCCAGTGTCCTCATACGCGTCCGTCGCGGTGCGCATCGAATAGGCGATGTCGCGCAGCCCGCCCCCGTCGACGTCGCCTATCCCCGCGACCGTCATCCCGCCGTAACTCCACGGCGGCGTCACGAGCACATCGATGATCACGCCGTCGGCGCCTGACACGGCGTACACCTTGCCGCGCACCACGCCCTCGCCCACCGCCAGCGGCGCCCCGACCAGCACATCGTCCACCCCGTCCGCGTTCAGATCGCCCGCGGAACTCGTCGAGAGCGCGAACCCGTCGTCGACCTGCAACGAGGTGAACGCCTTGAGCAGCGTGTTGTCGGCGCCGGAGAACACCCGCAGTTGCCCCACGACGTCGGTCGTCGTCGACCACGCCGGCAGCCGCATGAAGTAATCGGCTACGCCGTCGTTGTTGAGATCCGGAAGGGCGGTCGGGACCTGCGCGTGCGCACGAGCCGCGCCGATCGAGTGCAGGGCGGCGCCCGCGAGGAGCAGCGCGACGCCGCGCCGGAAGGAGAAGGGAATGTGCATAGGGATACCCCGTCGATGCGCGGCGGCGCACGGTGAATGAAACCCGGAATGCGCCCGCGTCATCGCGAGCGCGTGTTGATGGCGAGAGATATACGGGGGAGCGCGAGCGCGTGCAAGCGCAAGTGCGCAGATACACATATATTTGGCGCACGGATCGAGTCAGTGCGCGGCTATCACTCGCGCAATGACACACGAGTGTGACAGCGTGTGGTTGATAGCGCGAGCACGCAGACACAATTGTGTGCCGATCGGCGCGCGGGTCAGTTCGGGCGATGCGTGCTCGCGAGCCGCGCCGCGGCCGACGCCGCGTGCCCCGCGAGCCCTTCCATCTGCGCGAGCAGCCGCGCATCCTCGAACAGCCCGCGGGCGTCGTCGACCCGGTCGATGCGGGTCCAAGTCCTCAGGCGAAGGAAATCGTTCACGGAGAGCCCCGCGCGGAACCGCGCCGTCCCGCCCGTGGGCAGGGTGTGGTTCGGCCCCGCGCCGTAGTCGCCCACGACCTCCGCGCTCCGCGGCCCCACGAACACCGCGCCGGCGTTCCGGAGCGACGCCGCGAAGGAATCCGCGTCCGCGAGCATAACTTCCACGTGCTCGGCCGCGATCGTGTCCGCGAGCGACCTCGCCTCGTCGCGCGACGCCGCCACGCAGGCAAAACTGTTGCGCAGCGCCTCCCGGGCCACATCGCGTGTCGGCAGCGACGCGAGTTGTGCGCACAGTTCTGTTTCAACGCTGTCCGCGAACCCGGCGGAGAGCGCAAGCAGCATCGGGACCGCATCGGAGTCATGCTCCGCCTGCGCGAGCAGGTCCGCCGCGACCAGGGTCGGGTCCGCCGAATCGTCGGCGATGACGAGCAGTTCGGAAGGGCCCGCGAGCATATCGATGCCCACCACGCCGCAGACCAGTTGCTTCGCCGCCGTCACCCATCTGTTCCCTGGGCCTACGACGACGTCGCACGCGTCGAATCCCTCGAACCCGTACGCCATCGCGGCGACGGCGTGCGCGCCGCCGACCGCGAGGAATTCATCGGCATTTGCAACCGCAGCCGCGGCCAACTGCACCGGGTGCGCGCCGGGCGACGCGACCACCACCCGTGCGCACCCCGCGACGCGCGCCGTCACCGCGGTCATCAGCACCGACGAGGGCAGCGGGTATCGCCCCGCGGGCGCGTAGCACCCGGCGCTGCG
>JBQLZI010000120.1:0-7735 GCA_052168195.1 Phycisphaerales bacterium | reverse complement strand
CTGGCGAACGCGGACGTGCTCGCGCGCCCCGCGCCTGCGGGCGAGGTCTCGCTGGTGTCCGCGGAGCCGCGTGAACTCGTCGCGACGACGTTTGCCGACGCGGCGTCGGCGCTCGTCGACCTGCGGGAATCGCAGCGCGGGCTGGCGGAGAAGATCCACCAGGGCAATCCGTCCGAAGCGACCGCCGCGTTGGGCGAGATCTTCGAGGTCTGGGAGGCGGCCCGCCAGGCGCTGGAGCAGGGCGCGGAGATGGTCTCGATCGATCTCTCGACCGACGACGCGTTCGCGGACCTGATCGCGGGGCTGACCGAGCGGCTGCGCGAGGTCGTGCGCGCCGTCGAGCAGCGCGACTGGTCGGCGCTGGCGGACGAACTCGAATACGACCTTGTGGAGCAGGCCGAGCGCTGGTCGGCGAAGTTCACCGAGTTGGCCGGATCGCTGCGCGGCTGACACGCCGCGGCGCCACGGAAGGAGCGAGCGAGTTGACGCAGTCCGCGCACCGGGAGAGCAAGGGGAAATCCGAGACACACGGCTACGACGACGCGTTGCAGGACGCGAAGGCG
Source organism: Phycisphaerales bacterium (assembly GCA_052168195.1). Classification (GTDB taxonomy): domain Bacteria; phylum Planctomycetota; class Phycisphaerae; order Phycisphaerales; family UBA1924; genus JAHBXC01. The sequence goes on along the minus strand of JBQLZI010000120.1, from coordinate 7,172 downwards.
GCGCTGAAGCGCGGGGACGGCTTCAAGGCGACCGCGCTGGCGTCGAAGGCCGTGCGCGAGTCGCGCTCGAAGCGTGCCTTCGAGGCGATGGCCGCGATCATGCCGGTGCTCCGCGACGCGCGAGCGAAGGTCCGCGACGCGGCGATCGACGCGAAGAAGATCTACCGCGTGGACGAATGGAAAGAAGGCGATGAGCCCGAACCGGGGCTGTGGCTGGTCGAGCCGCCCGCGGTGGGCGTCGACGGCCGCGCGCTGCGTGATCTCGCGCTCGAGCGTGGAATCCCCGTGCTCGTCATCGTGCGTGAGCCCGAGACCCGCGACGGGCGCTGGCCGGTCGTGATGGTCGGCCCGGCGACGACGCGGTCGAAGGTCGCCCCGCCCAAGGACGACAAACCGACGGTCGGGTGGATGCTCGCGGCGCTGGAGGCGATCACCCAGTCGGCGCTGGGCACGGTCGACGGGTCCGCCGCCGAGACGCGCGTGAACCAACTGTTCGACCGCATGGAGACGATCCCCGAAGGGACGGCCATCTACGACGAACTCGCGAAGGCGTGCGTCGAGGCCGCGGCGGCCCACGCGGACGCGGAATCGCGCCGGCGCGCCCCGAAGGACAACTGATGGCGCGCGGGCGTGGTCGGCTCACGGCCCGCGAGTCGCGCCGCCTGGCGCGTGACGCGGGGCGCATCGCCAGAACGATCGACCGAACCGCGAACGGAAGCCGGCGCCCTGACGCCAGCGCCCGGCGCACGCGGGCGATCGTCACCGCGATCGTGTTCCTCGGGCTCGCGCTGGTCGTCGTGCTGGACCGCTCGGGCGCGCTCTCGCCCGGCGCGGCGGCGGTCGCCGAGTTCGACGGCGTCTCGACGCGCGTCGAGCGGGTCGTCGACGGGGACACCCTGATCGTCGGCATCGCCGATCCCTCGACCGGGCGGCCGCTGCGCATCCGGCTGTGGGGCATCGACGCGCCGGAGGCGGCGAGAGACGGCGTGCCCCCGGAGCCGTTCGCGCAGGAAGCGACCGTCGCGCTGTCGGAATTGGTCGAGGGACGCGACGTGACGCTCGTGCTTGAGCCGACTCGGGCGCGGGATCAATACGGCCGCGTCCTTGCGCATGTGATCGTGGACGGAGAATCCGCGGGCGCTGTGCTGGTGCGCGACGGGCTGGCCGAATCGGTCGAGCGGTGGAGGCACCGGGACACCGAACGATTTGAATCACTGGAGCGCTCCGCGAAGCGGGCCCGCAAAGGCATCTGGAGCGTCTCGGTCCCCTGAACGTGCGACCGGCCGGCGGCTTACCCGTAGAATGGATCGCGATGGGCTTCTCGTTCAACAGGCAGCGCTCGATCCGCGAACGCGGGGAGATCATGCGCCGGCACACCAGCGTGTGGCTGACGTGGGCGATGATGCAGCACGACGACTCGCTGCCGAAGATCCCCGTGCGCCGGGTCGACCGAGGGGGCTGGAAGTTCCTCCGCAACAACCCGCTGGGACGATGGGTGGCGTGGCACTGGTGGGAGCGCGCGTTCGAGCGCATCCCGCTGGGCCGGCGCTAAGGAATCGCCCGAGTCCGAGAACCCCGCACGCGAACGAGAGCCGATGGGCGCGACGCGCGGTATCCTCCGAGGCGGCCACGCGGCCCCGCGGGGAGGCGCGAACCTCCCAAGCCGGGGTCGCGACGGGCCGATGTCCGTCAACCCGACCGTTGGTTGCCCGAAGATCCGAGCCCGAACCCAAGCGAGCCGCGCCCGATGAGCGAGAACGAGACCCCCGCCGCCCAGCCCAACGCCGCCGGCCCCGACCCGCTTGCGCAGACCGAGACCCGGCTGAACAAGGGATGGATGCTCAAGATGGGCATCTTCATGGTCATCCTGCTGGTCTTCGGCTTCTGGGGCCTGTACGACGCGCTGGTCGCGTACCCCAACCGCGGCAAGGCGGACGCCGAGTACCGCGAACTGGTCTACCTCTCGGCGTCGCGCGACGCCGGGCAGTTGCTCCGCGCCGACGTCGCCAACCCGCGCGACGAACTCGAACGGCTCCGAGGCGAGGAACGCGAACTCCGCGCGACCGCGAACTCCAGCGAGACCAGCCCCGCCGCCCTCAACGCGCGGGCCGAGGCCGCACGCCTCGACTGGCTGACATCGCTCTCGCGGATCGGGCGCCTGAACGCCGAGAACACCACCTTCGAGAACCCCACCGAGCGCCGCGAAGCCCTCGACGCCGAGTGGCAAACGCGCACGCCGCCCAAGCCCCTCAGCGCGTTCGACATCCCCTCGCAGTGGCTGTTCGTGATCGCCGGCTTCGGCGGCGCCGCGTGGCTGACGTTCCTCTTCGTCCGCGTCTCCTCGAAAAAGTACCGCTGGGATCCCGCCACGCGCACGCTGACCGTCCCCGGCGGGCACTCGTTCACGCCTTCGGAGATCACCGAAGTCGACAAGCGCAAGTGGGACAAGTACTTCGTCACCATCCGCCTGAACGAGTCCGCCTCGGCGCCCAAGGAGCAGAAGTTCGACCTGCTCCGCTACAGCCCGCTTGAGGCGTGGATCCTCGACATGGAAAAGCACTCGCCCAACTACGTCCCGCCGCAGACCGACGAGCCGGACGACGAAGGCGAGCCCTCCGAGACGGAGAAGACCGCGTCGGCCTGAGTGTCGGGCCGCGCCGAGCGGGCTGAAACGCGGTTGGGCGGAATCCCTACAGTCTGCCCGTGCTCGAAGGCCTCTTCATCACGCTCATCGTGCTCGCGATCGCCCTCTTCGCCGCCATCGGCGTGGGGCTGACGCTCCTCGGGCTGCCGGGCATCTGGCTGACGATCCTCGTCGCGGGGATCGCCTGGCTGATCCGCCCCGACACGTTCACGTGGTGGACGTTCGGGGCCTGCGTCGCCCTGGGGCTGCTGGCCGAACTGCTTGAGTTCATCCTCTCCGCCGCGGGCGCCGCCAAGGCGGGCGGCTCGAAAAGGGCCGCCCTCGCGTCGATCGTCGGCGGCGTGATCGGGGGGATCGTCGGCTCGCCGTTCCTCTTCCCCATCGGAACGATCATCGGCGCTGCCATCGGTGCTGGGCTGGGCGCGGGCGTCTTCGAGGCCACCAAGCCCGGGCGCACACTGGAGCAGTCCTACGCCGTCGGCCAGGGCGCCGCGGTCGGGCGCCTCGTCGCAACGGTCGTGAAATCGACCATCAACGTCGTGATCGCGCTGATTCTCGTGCTCGCCGCCGTCATCCCGTGACCGGCGCGCCCGAGCGTGCAAAGATTGCGGAACATGCCGCAATGATTCCGGTCATACAGTAATCCGCGCAAGGCCCAGCCCGCGCGATCGACCGATCCCCACCACTCCTCCGCCGGGGACCGCCTCCGCGATGCCCACACCCACCGCCGATCCCTCATCGACGCCGACCACCCGGCCCCCGGGCCCGAAACGCAAGGGCCCCGTCCGCCGCGTGCTCGACCTGTTCTCCTCGGTCTGGCTTGGGATATGGCTGCTCACGGCGCTGTTCATCTACATGTCCATCGGCAGCGCGCTCTACCAGGTCAGGCAGTTGCGCGTGTTCGAGATGTCGGAGTTCGAGTGGTTCAACTGGTGGCCGTTCACGCTGATGGTCGCGCTGCTCTGCATCAACCTCGTCGTCGCGACCGTGCGGCGAATCCGTCTCACGCCTATCACCCTGGGCGTGTGGATGATCCACGCGGGCATCATCATCATGTCGCTCGGGTCGGTGTACTACTTCGCCACCAAGGTCGAGGGCGATACCCCCGTCTTCCGCCGGCTGGTTTCGATCTCCGCGCCCGATCACGAGACCGTCTCGATGCCCGCGCTCCCCAACGCGAGCGTCGACGTCGTCACCACGGACGGCGTGCCGGTGCGCTACACCGTCGCGCAGACCGACCCGCGCTGGCCGCTGCTCTCGGGCGACGACAAGGGCAAAGAGGTTTACTCCGTGTCCGTGCTCGTGCAGCGCGGGCAGGACGCGATCGACACGCCCCCCTTCGCGACGACGCCCGAGGGTGAAACGCTCGATGCGCAGTCCGCCTCGGCGCGCCCGTTCATCCGCCAACTCTTCGTCGGCTACCCGCAGTACACCGAGGACGTGATCCCCGGGCTCGGGCGCGCGAAGAACGCCGTCGGCGAAACGATCCTCGACGATGACCTCACGATGACCCTGCGCCACGACCCGCAGGAGTGGTTCCACATCGTGCACACATGGGCCCTGTACACGCGCCCGGTCGACGCCGAGGGCAACCCCCTTGCCGACTGGACGCAGCGCGCCCTCCCCAGCGCGGGCGCGGGCACGGCGGGCCGGATGCCGCGGTACAACGACTACCTCGTCGACCGCGACGAGGTCTGGCTGCCGCCGGGCCTGGAAGACATGCCGCTCGACCCCCTCCGCGTGCGCGCACAGGCCGCGCCGGAGGGCGACCCGCTCGCCGACGTGGACCTGACGGTGACGGGCTACCTGCGCTACGCGCCCGACGAGTCGCGCCGCGTCGCGGGCGATCACGGCAGCGCGCCGCTCTGGCCGTTCGCCACGGTGCAACTCTCCGGCCGCGGCATGAGCGCGTACTACACGCTCGAAGCGTTCGACCCGCAGAAGAACAACCAGCAGAGCGGCAACCTCGTGTTCCGCTGGCTCGAGCCGGGCGAGGACGTCTCCTCCATCGGGCGCGGCCAGCCCGCCAAGATTCTCGTCCGTATTCCCGAGGCGGACGCCGAGACCACGCTCACGCTCGACGGCTCGGTCGCCGTGGGCGCCGACGCGCCGTTCCGCGCGATCGAAGGCGCCGACGGGTGGGCCGTGCGCGTGAAGGGGCTCATCGACGACCTCCCCATCGGCGAGGATTTCCGCGCGTCGTTCGCCGACGTCGAGTTCCGCGCGCCCTCGGGCGAGGTGATCCGGCGCTGGATCGCCGACGACCCGAGCGTGACCAACGACATCGCGCTGAACCCCGACGACCCGTCGCAGGAGTCGCGCGTCGCGCCGGACCCGCGCGTGCGAACGCTCTACGCCCCGCCGGTCTTCCCCCCCGCGATCACGCTCGTGGGCAGCCACGACAACGAGCACGAACTCCTCGCCGTCCTCGGCGTGTTCGGCGGCGACCCGCAGGTCATCCCGCTCACCACCGGCTCGGGCGTCACCGTGGGCGAGGGGATCACCCTCGACCTTCTCGACTTCAGCGCGCACTCGGAACTCGTGACCAAGCCGCGGCTCATTCCCGAGCAGCAGCGCGACCGCGATCTGGGCGTGGCGCTCGCGCAGGCCCGCGTCCGGGTCGAGGCGCCCGGGCTCGACCGCCCCGTCGCGGTGTGGACGCCCTTCACCCAGAACCTGCTGCCCTCGGCGGACTACACCTACGGCGGGCGCTTCCCCGCGTTCAACCGGTTCATCGACCTGCCCGACGGGCGCCGCATGGAACTGATCTTCTCGCGCGAGCGCCGCAAACTCCCCTCCCCCGTCGTCCTCGACGACTTCGTGCTGCACGAGCACGTCGGCGGGTTCACGGGCGACACGGCCGCCATCCGCGACTGGGAATCCGTCCTCCGCTTCGTCAGCGACGACGGCGCCCTGGGTGAACCCGTCGCGATCCGCACCAACGAACCGGGCGAGCACGCGGGCTTCCGCTTCTTCCAAGCGATGTGGGACCCGCCCGCCGGCCCGCAGACCGGCTCGCCCAGCGCCGGGCTCAACTTCACCGGGCTGGGCATCGGCAACCGCAACGGCGTGTTCATCATGCTCTTCGGCGGCACGCTCTCGGTCGTCGGCTCGATCTACGCGTTCTACGTCAAGCCCGTGCTGAAGCGCCGCCGCGCCGCGAAAGTGCGCGCCGAGATCGAGGCGGGCGCGCACGGCGAGGCCGCCCGAACGCGCGCCGTCCAAGCGGAGCGTTCGCTCGAACACAAGCCCCTCGAAGACCCCGCGCTGATCGCGAGCGAGGAGATCGCCCGATGAAGCCTCGCACCCGCGTCACCATCGTCGCCGCGCTGCTCATCGCCGGTTTCACCGCGCTGGTCGTCGGGCGGATGAGCAACCGCCCGCCCAAGCCCGAGCCGAGCGCCTTCGCGAAGGAGGTCGACCTCACGCCGCTCGCGGCGTCGGCCATCCACGCGCGCGGGCGCCTCAAGTCGTTCCACTCGTTCGCGGACATGATGGTCCGCGCGATCTCCGGCCCGCACGACGTCTTCGGCCAGTCGCCGGACTTCACTTACTTCGACCTGATGCTCCGGCCCGAGCGCTACGCCGACGCGGACATCGTGTACGTCAAGAACAAGGGCGTCCGGGCCCAACTGGCGCAGGGGCTGCGCGACCGGCGCGACTACCCGCCCGAGCGCATCGCCACGTTCATGCGCACCGGGCTGATCTCCCCGGCCGTGCTCACGACCGACCCGAACGTGCGGGCCGTGCTCACGCGCATGGGCCGCGACGCGATGCGCACCGCGAAGTTCGTCGACAGTCTGAACAACGCCCTCGCCGCGCGCACACCCAGCGTGCTGAAGGACAACCTGCGGCTGATCGCCCCGCCGACCGCGACCGAGCCCGACGCGAAGGTGCAGTGGCTCACGATGGCCGCGGTCGAGAGCGACGCGCTCGCGCAGGCGCCGATGGACGACGCGCACGCCGGGCTGCCGGGCGTCGTTCCTGGCATGGACCCGAATCTCTCCGCGGACCTGTCCGCCGCGTGGTCGCGGTTCCGGCTCGCGTGGCTTTCGGAAGACGCCCAGGGCGTGAACGAGGCGGCGGCGACGCTCGGCGCGCTGCTGCCCAGCGTGAACCCCACAGTCTACCCGGCGGAGCGGCGGCTCGCGCTCGAGAGCGCGTACCTCGACCTCAACAACTTCACCTGGGTGTGGATCGTCTACCTCTTCAGCGTGGTCTTCCTCGTGATGGCGGTGGTGTACCGCTGGAAGACCGCGCGAGGGATCGGCATCGGGTTCTTCGCGCTCGCGTTCGCGCTGCACACGCTCGCGGTGTTCCTGCGGTTCTACATCGCGGGTCGCTGGCCCAACAGTAACATGTTCGAGGCCGTCACCACCGCCGCGTGGTTCGGCGGCGCCGGCGCGATCCTGCTCGAACTCATCGCGCGCCGCGCGCCGATGCGCAACCTGTTCTTCCTCGGCTCGGCGGTCGCCTCGATGACGGCCCTCATGGCCGCCGACTTCATGCCGCTCTCGCTGACGCCCAC
>JBQLZI010000119.1:0-7752 GCA_052168195.1 Phycisphaerales bacterium | reverse complement strand
GACCAACGGAGATCCCCATGCGCTCACTCGCTTTGTCCGCTCTCGCCGCCGCGTCGATCGCGCTCGCCGGCGCACCCAACGCCGCGAACCTCGATCCTTCGTCCGACAAGCCGGGCCTCGAAGTCGGCGCGCAGGCGCCCACCGGGCTCGCCCTGCGCACCGTCGACGACAAACCCGTCCCGCTGGAATCGCTCTGGGCGAGCGGCCCCGTCGTCGTGACATTTTATCGGGGCGGCTGGTGCCCCTACTGCACCAAGGAACTCGCCAAGTGGGAGCCGAAACTCAGCGAACTCGATTCGCTCGGCGCCGATTTCGTCGCGATCACCATGGAGAAGCCCGACGCGGCGCAGAAGACCTCCGCGAAGCACGCGAAGAACGTCCGCATCCTTTCCGACACAACGGGCGATGTCAGCCGCGCCTTCCGCCTCGCGTTCACGCTCGATCCGAAGACGAAGTCCAGGTACAAGGGCTTCGGCATCGATCTGGAGTCCGGCAACGCCAGCGGCGAGTGGGAACTCCCCGCGCCCGGAACGTACGTCATCGACGCCAACGGGACCGTCCGGTACGCGTGGGCGGACTGGGACTATGCAAAGCGTGCGCCCATCCCCGAGGTGCTGAAGGCCGTGGAGGCCCTCGCCGCCGAGAGCGACTGACCGAACCCGAACGAGCCGCCTTCCTTCCCGCACGCCGGCGAGCCCCGCGCTCACCGGCGTTGTTCGTGCGCGCTTTCGTGGTCATGTCGCGGTTGTGCCTTGCCGATCTCTCGCATAGGTTGATAATGCGGGAGTTCGCATGTTCCCGTGAGGTCCCATCCGTTCTCGCCTCGCGCGGCATACACAGCACAAGGGGATGCGCATGAGCGTCACGCTTCTCGACACGCCGTTCAAGACCTCCCCCAGCGCGCGCACCGTCCGCGCCCCGCGCGGCGCCCAGCGATCGTGCAAGTCCTGGCAGGCCGAGGCCGCCATGCGCATGCTCATGAACAACCTCGACCCCGAGGTCGCCGAAGACCCGGCACGCCTCGTGGTCTACGGCGGGCGCGGGCAGGCCGCGCGGAACTGGGAATGCTTCGACGCGATCGTCTCCACGCTCAAGCGCCTCGAGCCCGACGAGACGCTCCTCGTCCAGTCGGGCAAGCCCGTCGGCGTCATCCGCACGCACGAGGACGCGCCGCGCGTGCTCATCGCCAACTCCAACCTCGTCCCCCACTGGGCCACGCAGGAGCACTTCGACGAACTCGCCCGCAAGGGCCTGATGATGTACGGCCAGATGACCGCCGGGTCGTGGATCTACATCGGCACGCAGGGCATCCTGCAGGGCACCTACGAAACCTTCGCCGAGTGCGCACGCAAGCACTTCAAGGGAACCCTCAAGGGCACGCTCAACGTCACCGCCGGCTGCGGCGGCATGGGCGGCGCCCAGCCCCTCGCGATCACCATGAACGGCGGCGTCTGCCTCATCGCCGACATCGACCGCTCCAAACTCGAACGACGCTGCCACGACGGCTACCTCGACGAGATCATCGACGACGTCGACAACGCGATCGACGCCGCCATCGACTACGGCGAGAAGCACATGGCCGTCTCCATCGGCGTGCCCGTCAACGCCGTCGAACTCCTCGGGCAGATGCTCCAGCGCGACATCGTCCCCGACACCCTGACCGACCAGACCAGCGCGCACGACCCGATGAGTTACATCCCCGCGACCCTCACCCTCCACGAGGCCGAGGAACTCCGCGCCGCCTACCCCGACGACTACCAGCGACTCTCCATGCGCACCATGCGCACCCACGTCGAACTCATGGTCGAACTCCAGCGCCGAGGCGCCATCACCTTCGACTACGGCAACAACATCCGCCAGCGCGCCCTCGACGAGGGTTTCGACGACGCCTTCGCCTTCCCGGGCTTCGTCCCCGCGTATATCCGCCCGCAGTTCTGCGAGGGCCGCGGCCCCTTCCGCTGGGCCGCACTCTCGGGCGACCCGCGCGACATCTTCGTCACCGACCACGAACTCCTGAAACTCTTCCCCGACCACGACGGCCTTCGCCGCTGGATCCTCGGCTGCCACAGCGATCCCGACGCCCTCCTCGCGGGCGACTTCGACAACTGCGCCCCGCGCTTCGGCTTTCAGGGCCTCCCCGCGCGCATCTGCTGGCTCGGCTACGGCGAACGCCACAGGGCCGGACTCCTCTTCAACCGCCTCGTCGCCGAGGGCGCCGTCAGCGCCCCCATCGTCATCGGGCGCGACCACCTCGACTGCGGCAGCGTCGCCTCGCCCAACCGCGAGACCGAAGCCATGAAGGACGGCACCGACGCCGTCTCCGACTGGGCCATCCTCAACGCGATGGTCAACGTCGCCAGCGGCGCCTCGTGGGTCTCCTTCCACCACGGCGGCGGCGTGGGCATCGGCTTCTCCCAGCACGCCGGGCAGGTCGTGCTCGCCGACGGCACCGCCGAAGCAGGACGACGCCTTGAACGCGTCCTCACCAACGACCCCGCCATGGGCGTCTTCCGCCACGCCGACGCCGGCTACGACGAAGCGTGGACCGCGGCCGACGAACGCGGCGTGGACGTGCCGATGCAGAAACGCCGGTAACATCATCCCGGCTTGCCCATGCAGCCGGGAGGTAGACGGGTGGTTGATGATCCAGCGATCGGTAAAGCGCGACTCTTCCTGCTCGCGCTCTCGCTCCTGCTGCTCAGCATCGACACCGGTTACTCGTCAAGCCCCGACTACATAACGATTGATCTCACCCCAGCACTGTTCGGAGCCCTGCTCGCCGCGGTCTGCCTTTTCGCCCCCCGCATACTCAACAAGGCGCTCCACACCGCGTTCTGGCTCTCATGCCTTTGCGTCGCGTTAGAGTTCGTCGATCTGGCCGTCCGCGGTCTCATGAGTGATCAACCGAACGCCGCGCCGTGGTTTTCGACGATGGTGTGGGGCTTGCGGGCCGCGGCAGTGCTGTTCATCGGTGTGACGATCTACCTCGGCGTTGCGCTCGCAGCGCCGCGGTACCTGAAGCCGCGCACGCGCCGAATCGCACTCGGTCTGGCGATCGCGTTCGGTGCGACGTGGGGAGCAACCGAAAGCTTGCTGTTCATCTCCCACGATGCCTTCCTCGTCGCAGGGTGGATGTATCTGGGCGTCCTGTTTCTCGCGTTCGCGTTCCCATTCGCGGCTGAAACACCGCTCGACGGGTAAGCGAAGAGCATCTCTCGTTCAGGGAACGAGGACTTAAGGTTCAGTTTCACTACGACTCTCAGCGCCGGCGGCGCATCACGAACACGCCGAAGCCGATGGCGCCCATCGCCGAAGCCGGCGCGGGAATCGCGAACACCTGCACCTCGGAAAGCGAGTAGCTGTTGTCGCCGCTGACGGCCTGAATCCGGATCGTGTCGGTCATCACAACCTGCGAGAACTCGAACACGGCGGTGTTGTCATCGTCGTTCGGGCGGGTCCTCATGCCCGCGCCCAGCACTGGGGCGATCTCCCAGAGCATCTGGAAGACTCCCGTGTCCATGTCGCGGTAACTCATGAGATAGAAGTCGTTGTTGTCCGCCTGAACGATCCCGCCGCCGATCGCGAACATATCGCCCAGCGCGATCTCCAGGACGGTCGAGGTTCCGTTCCACCACACCGTATCCGTCTGCCACTGGGTGCCCGGCGCGAAGAACACGCCGTCGGTCAGCGTGGACAGGTCTGCGCCGTTCGCGCTACCGGCCGCGAAGGTGACCGGTGCGTTCATCGAAACGTTCTGGAACTCAGTGCCCGCGTGCGAGTTCGCCGCGACGACGCCGAGGGCAACAACCGTGAGAGTGCGCATCAGGTGTGATCCCGTGTTCGAGGTCAGAGGTTTGGTCTCGCAGAATACGCCACCGGACCGTGACCCAAGCCCCGACAAGGCATGAACTTCCGGCGTTGCTCCCCGGGCCTTTCCCCGGTTTCTCACGATCGCCGCCGCCCAGGTTGACACGCCGCGGAACATGTGATAAATCTCTCACATCTTGAAGCCCGACCCTCTCGAGCCCGTCTTCAAAGCCCTTGCCAGCCCCTGGCGCCGCAAGGTCCTCGACCTGCTCCGCGACGGCCCCCTCACCACTTCCGACCTCGACGCCGCCCTGCCGGAACTCTCCCGCTTCGCCGTCATGCAGCACCTCAAGGTGCTCGAAGACGCCAACCTCGTCATCGTGCAACGCGAGGGACGCCAGCGGTTCAACTACCTCAACGCCGTCCCCATCCGCCAGGCCTACGAGCGGTGGGTGTCCCGTTTCGAGGGGCACTGGGCCGGCGCGCTGCTGTCCCTCAAAGACTCGCTCGAAGCCCCCGACACCCCGGGCGACGACCGCAGACCCCCGCCGACCAACCGCCCCGGCATGCGCCCGGGCAGAAAGAACCCGCCCGGCGGCGACGCCCGCCGCACGCATCAAGGCAAGGCCGGCCGCAAACCGCCGCGCCCAGGAGACCGCGACGATGGATGACCTCACCAAAATGCTCTCGATCGACATCAACGCCCCCGCCGACCGCGTGTGGCACGAACTCACCAAGCAGGGCGAGATCTGCCGGCCCATGTACAACTGCGCCCTCCACGTGCAGGGCGGTGCGCTCACGCCCGGCGCGCGCCTCCGCTACAGCAACGCCAGCGGCAAGAACACCTTCATCGTCGGCGAGATCCTCGAGGTCGACCCGCCCCGCCGCCTCGTCCACACCTTCCGCATGACGCTCAACGACGACAAGCCCAGCACCGTCACCTGGGAACTCGAACCCAGGGGCGCGTCGACGCGCGTCACCGTCAAGCACGTCTTCGTCGAGCAGACGAAGAACAACGCCAAGATCGTCAAGGGCTGGACCGAGATCCTCAGTCTCTTCAAGCACGAACTCGAGAACGGCTCGCTCCCCTTCAAGACGCGCCTGCAGTACGGCATGATGGGCGCCATGACCTTCATGCTGCCCAAGGCCACGCGCACCGAGAACGCCGAAACCCTCGCCGTCCGCTGAGAATCCTCAGACACGCACCCAGCCGCGGCCGCGCCGCAAAGGACCTCCCATGCACCGCCCCGTCCACTTCGAGTTCCACTCCGCCGACACCGCCAAGACCCGGAAGTTCTTCGAGAACGCCTTCGGCTGGAAGTTCCAGCGCTGGGAAGGCCCCATGGAATACACGCTCGTCACCACGGGCGAAGGAACAGGCATCGACGGCGGGCTCATGCCCTCGCGCGACGGCCAGCAGCGCACCGTCAACACCCTCGAAGTGAAGAACGTCGACGACGCCTGCAAGACCATCGAGAAGCACGGCGGCCAGGTCGTCGTCCCCAAGATGGCCATCCCCGGCGTCGGCTACCTCGCCTATGGCACGGACCCCATGGGCGTGCTCTTCGGAGTCATGCACGCAGACGAGAACGCGAAATGACAGGAACTCGCACCATGCGCCCAGCACGCACCGCGCCTTTCGCGCTGATCGCGGCCCTCACCCTGCTCGGCTGCGCGAATAATCCCGCGATGGATGAACCCACCCCCCGCGCCGAATCGCAGAACAAGGACGGATGGGTCTACCTGCTCCGCCTCACCCGCCCCAACCTCCTCGAGAACGCCAGCGAAGCCGAACTCGCCGCGTTCCGAGGCCACGCCAACTACCTCCAGGACCTCACCCGCAAGGGCGTCGTCATCGTCGCCGGCCCCGTCACCGACGAACTCGCGATGGGCATCGTCGTCTTCGAAGCCCCGGACGAACCCGCCGCGCGCGACATCATGCTCGGCGACCCCGGCGTCTCAGGCGGCGTCTTCACCGCCGAACTCCACCCCATGCGCCTCTCGCTCGTGCGCGACCGCGACAGGCCCGCGCCCTGAGGCGACGCTCCCGCGAGTTCCCTGCTAGAACATTCGCATGGAGCGCATCGTCCCCTTCACAGTCCCCCCCCATTGGCCCGCGATCGGTCCCGACCGCTTCGCCCGCCGCGTGCGCACGGACGCGCCCGACGACTGCAGGATCGCGCTCCTCGGACTCCCCGACGACCTCGGCGTCCGCCTGAACAACGGGCGCACCGGCGCAAAGGACGGCCCCGCCGCATTCCGCAGAATCCTCGCCTCCTACGGCGCCGACTACGACCAGCACGCCCAGTCCACACTCGACGTCAACATCTATGACGCGGGCGACATTGAGCCCGCGCCGGGCGACACCCCCGATGCCCTGCACGAAACCCACACCCGCATCACCCGTGCGCTCGAAGAGATCCATTCCTTCGGCCTCACGCCCGTCTGCATCGGCGGCGGGCACGACCTCACCTTCCCCGCGATCCGTGCGCTCTCCGGCCACGTCGGCGGCCCCGTCGGCGGCATCAACATCGACCCGCACCTCGACGTCCGCGAGACGATCGGTTCCGGCATGCCCTTCCGCGCCGCCATCGAGGGCGGATTCCTCGATGCGCAACGCTTCGTCGAGTTCGGCGTCGGCCGCTTCTCCAACAGCAAGGCCCACTCTGACTACCTCCGCGAACGCTTCGCCGCGCTGATCCCGCTCGAGAAGGCCCGCGACTTCAAGTCAGCCATCCCCGTCGCGTTCGACCGCGGGTTCCCCGCCGCGAAATCCGACCCCGGCTTCGTCTCCCTCGACCTCGACGTCATCGACGCCGCCGCAGCGCCGGGCGTCAGCGCCCCCAACCCGGACGGCCTCTCCGTCGAACGCGTCCTCCAGGTCGTGCACCGAGCCGGCGAGCACCCGGCCGTCCGCCATTTCGACATCATGGAACTCTCCCCGCCGCACGACGACAACATGCGCACCGCCCGCATCGCCGCGCTCTGCTTCCTGACCTTCCTCTCCGGCTTCGCGGACCGCCCCTCGTGAGCGCCACCCTTATCACCAACGCGCGCGTTGTAACCCCGAACGGCCCCGGCCCTCACCGCGGCGCCGCGATGGCGCAACTCGCCGTACGCGACCGCGCCGACGTCCTGATCAGCGACGGCGCCATCACCGCCGTTGAACCCGCCGGATCGATCGCCACGCCGCCCGAGACGCGCACCATCGACGCGCGCGGCCGCGTCCTCATGCCCGCGTTCGTCGACGCCCACACCCACGCCTGCTGGGCGGGGGACCGCGTCGACGAGTGGACACGCAAACTCGCCGGCGCGACCTACCTCGAACTCCTGAAGGCCGGCGGCGGCATCATGTCCACCGTCCGAGCGGTGCGCGCCGCCTCCGAGGAAACCCTCGTGGCGAACCTCGCCGCGCGACTGCGGCACATGCTCCGCGCGGGAACGACGACCGTTGAAGTGAAGTCCGGTTACGGCCTCTCCACCGCCGACGAACGCAAGATGCTCCGCGCGATACGCGACGCCGCGCGCGACTTTCCCGGCGACATTGTCCCCACGGCGCTCATCGCCCACGCGATCGACGCCGATCACCCCTCCCGCGAAGAGTTCATCGAAACCACGATTCACAAAACCCTCGAGGCGGTCCACGACGATTTCCCCGGTGTCGCGATCGACGCATACTGCGAAGACGGCGCATGGACGTTCGAAGAAACCGCCCGTCTCTTCGAGCGCGTGCGTTCGCTCGGCCATCCCTTCCGTGTGCACGCTGATCAATTTCACTCGCTCGGCATGACGCGCTGGGCCATCGACCACGGCGCGTTGAGCGTCGACCATCTCGAAGCGACAACGCCGGACGACCTCACCGCCCTCGCGGCGTCGCGGTCCTTCGGCGTCATGCTCCCCTGCTCTGGCTTCCACACCGACGGCCGCTACGCGAACGGCCGCGCG
>JBQLZI010000118.1:0-7789 GCA_052168195.1 Phycisphaerales bacterium | reverse complement strand
AGCCCGTCGAGATCGCCCCGCGCCTCCGCGGACCGTTCGCAGGAGAGATCGAGGGCGCCCGCGAGATTCTCGGACTGGGATACATCCCGCCCGCCGACGCGCCTTGAGCACTAGACTTCCGCCCACGATGAGCGTCGCACGCACGACCGACAACGCCTTGATCGAGCCCAAACCCACGGCCCAGCCCGAGGGCGGCTCGTTCACGCTCGACGTCGTCATGCCCGTCTTCAACGAGCAGGAGATCCTGCCCGAAGTCTTCGAGCGGCTCGCCGAATCGCTCGACGCGATCCCCGGCTGCGCGTGGCGCGTGCTCATGGTCGACGACGGCAGCAAGGACGATTCCGCCCGCATCATCCGCGAGCGGCACGCCCGCGACCCGCGCTTCTGCCTGATCGCGCTCTCGCGAAACTTCGGCCACCAGCCGGCCATCACCGCAGGGCTCGCCCACGCGAACGCGGACGCCGCCGTCATCATGGACGCCGACCTCCAGGATCCGCCCGAAGTCGTGCGCCGGCTTGTCGAAGTCTGGCGCGGCGAGGGCGCCCAGGTCGTGCTCGCCGTGCGAACCTCGCGGAAGGAAACCGGGCTCCGAGGTTTCCTCCTCCGCGGGTTCCACGCGGTGTTCCGCTGGCTGACCGACTTCCCCATCCCGCCGCAGACCGGCGTCTTCGGCCTGCTCGCCCGCCCCGCGCTCGAGGAGATGCAGCGCCTCACCGAGCGCAACCGCTTCTTCCCCGGGCTCCGCGCCTGGATCGGCTTCGAACAGCGCGTGGTCGAGTACGACCGCGACGCGCGCCTCGGCGGCGAACCGAAGCAGACCTTCTCGCGGCTCTTCCGCTACGCCGCCGACGGCGTGCTGAGTTTCTCCTACAAACCCCTGCGGCTCATGATCGCCGGAGGCGCGTTCGTCAGCGCCTTCGGGTTCCTCATCGCCGCCTACTTCGTCATCAAACGCCTGACGGGCGTCGAAACCGCCTTCACCGGCTTCACCACCCTCGTCACGCTCGTCCTCTTCCTCGGCGGCATCCAACTCATCGCCATCGGCCTCATCGGCGAGTACCTCGGACGCATCTACGACGAGGTCAAGAACCGCCCGCTGTACATCGTCCGCGAGAATCTCGGCGCCGCGAAATCGGCTCCCTCCCGCGTCGAACCGGGCTGAATCACCGCGCGAACTCGATCGCCCGCGTCTCGCGCAGCACCGTCACCTTGATCTCGCCCGGGAAGGTCATCTCCTCGCTCACCTTGTCGGCGATGCGCTTCGCGATCAGCAGCGACTCGTCGTCGTTCACCTTCCGCGCGTCGACCATCACGCGGACCTCGCGCCCCGCCTGGATCGCAAACGCCTCCGTCACGCCCGACTCGGCCAGCGCGATGCTCTGCAGGTGATCCAGGCGCTGGATGTACTTCTCCAGCGACTCGCGCCGCGCGCCCGGCCGGGCGCCGCTCACCGCGTCGGCCGCCATCACGATGGGCGTGTACCAACTCGTCGCGGGGATGTCCCCGTGGTGCCCGCCGATGGCGTTGAGCACCGGCTCCTCCTCGCCGTGGAGGCGCGCGAACTCCATGCCGATCTTCGGGTGCCCGCCCTCCATCTCGTGGTCCATCGCCTTGCCGATGTCGTGCAGGAAGCCGCACCGCCGCGCGACGCGCCCGTCCATCCCGAGTTGGTCCGCGATGATCTGCGCGATGAACGCCACCTCCACGCTGTGGCGCAGCACGTTCTGGCCGTACGACGTGCGGAAGTGCAGTTTGCCCATCGCGTCGCGCACCTTGGGGTGCACGCCGCGCAGTTTCACCTCCAGCACCGCGTCCTTGCCGTGCTTCACCACGCGCTCGTCCATCTCCTTCTGCACCTGCTCGACGACCTCCTCGATGCGCGTGGGGTGCACCCGCCCGTCCGCCACGAGCCGCTGCAGCGCCTCGACCGCGACCGCCTGACGCACCTTGTCGAACGACGAGACCGCGATCACGCCCGGCGTGTCGTCCACCAGGATGTCCACGCCCGTCGCCTTCTCGATCGCGCGGATGTTCCGCCCCTCGCGGCCGATGATCCGCCCCTTCATGTCGTCGCTTGGGATCGGCACCGACCGCACCGTGCTCTCGCTCGTCGTCTCGCTCGCGTACCGCTGGATCGCCTGCAGCAGGATCTCCTGCGAGCGCTCCTTCGCCTCGCTCTGCGCATCCTCCACGATCTTCCGCGTCAGCCGGGCCGCGTCGAGACGGGTCTCGTCCTCCACCCGCCGCAGCAGTTCCTCGCGGGCCTTCTCCTTGGTCCAGTCGGCCACCCGCAGCAGCGTCTGGTTCTGCTGCTCGATGATCTCCTCGACCTTCGCCTCGCGCTCCGTCAGCCGCGCCCCCCGCGCCTCGACATCCGACACGGCCTTCGCGAGGGTGTCCTCCTTCGTCGCCAGCGATTCGAGTTTCCGATCGAGCAGGTCCTCCCGCTTCTTCAGCCGCTTCTCGTCCTCGCGCAGTTCCGCGCGCTTCGACTCCGCCTCCTCGTCGGCCTTCTGCTGACGCTCCAGCGCCCGCTTCTCCGCCTCGATCTCGATCGACCGGGCCTCGTCCTCGCCCCGCCGCCGCGCGTCCTCGACCGCCCGCTCCGCGTCGATCTTCGCGCGCTTGATCGCGCCCGCCGCGCCCAGCCGCACGGCCACGAACCCGATCACCGCGCCCACGAGCAGGCCCACGCCGATCCCCACGACCCACGACGCTCCGCCGCCGCCCCCGCCCGCGGGAGCCGCCGCCGTCGCCACGCTGACTATTTCGATGAGCATCACGCTCGGATCCTCGACACGAACACCGGTTGCCGCGCGAGGGACCGCCCTCGCGCCAAGCGGCGCCCGTCGGGGATGCGTGACCCGTCAACCACGTTGTGCGCGGCCGGTCAGGGCAGCGGCGGAAACTCCTCGGCCCGTGCACGAACGACTCCGCCGTCGCGATCGCAACGGGCGAACTCGGTCCGGATGGGCGCGCTGGAGGCGTTCATTGGGCGTTCAGGGCGGCCCGTGGCCGTCAGAACTCCTTGAGGAACAGCGGTTCAAGCGTGAAGTCGAGGAATCGCGCCGAAGCACACACGAAGCGGCAGTAGCGAGGGAGAGAGGCGAAGAAGAACCCGATGGCCGCGACCCGGGCCGAAATAAAGGTCGGCCCGTCGCGCCCGGCGCGGCGGAAACCCGCCTCACTCGCCGGGGGAATGGTGACTCGCCGGAGCGGCGACAAGGCCGCATCTCCCGACGAGAGGGGTGCATACATCGCCGGCGAACGCCGGTCTGCCCTCAGGATATCGCCTGGGCCGAAAATCGCCAACCCGCGCTCCTGCTACCATCCGCCGACCATGCCCGCTGCTCTCCGGTGGCTCCTGAACCTGGGGCCGACCAACCCGATCGTCGTCCGCATCGTGCAGGGCGGGTCCCGCCGCACCCGGCACATGTACATCCGCACGGGCTACCTCGCGGTCCTCATCGCGGTGCTGCTGTGGTCCCTGCTGCTCCAGGCCGGGTCGGGCACGCTGTCCTACCGCGACCTCGCCGCCGTCGGCGCCTCGTCCTTCGAGTCCGTCGCCTACCTCCAGATCGCGCTGATCTGCCTCCTCGCGCCCGTCTTCATGGCCGGCGCCATCGCGCAGGAGGCCAATCCGCGCACCTGGGAGGTCATGCTCACCACCCCCCTCTCCCCGCCCCAGATCGTGCTGGGAAACCTGCTCGGGCGACTCTTCTTCGTCCTCGCGCTGCTCTTCTCGTCCCTGCCCCTCTTCGCGATCACCCAGTACTTCGGCGGCGTGCCCGGCCGGTCGATCCTCCTCTCCTACCTCATCGCCGCCTGCGCCGCCCTGCTCGTCGGCTCCATCGCGGTCTTCCTCTCCGTCGGACGCATCGCCGGACGCCGCGCCGTGTTCGCGTTCTACATCGCCGTTGTCACCTACCTCGGCGCGACCATCGCCATCGACCTCGCGCTCCGTCCCGTCTCCCCCGCCGGCCCGGGCGGCGTGACGGTCCTCACCCCGCTCAACCCCTTCCTCGCGCTCCGCGCCCTGCTCAGCCCCTCGGAATACCCGCGACCCGACGCCCTGACCCTCGGCGCCATGCCGTGGATCGCCCGCGCCTGGTTCGGCTCGCCCGTCGCGGTGTGGTGCTGGCTCTCCGCCGGGCTCTCGACGACACTCTGCATCGTCAGTTCCGTCATCACGCGCAAGGTCGTCGGCGTCGAGCGCGCCGGCCTGCTGCGCAAACTCCTCCGCCGCGGCGCCGGCGAGCGCAACCGCGCCCCGCGCAGCGTCTGGAACAACTCCATCGCCTGGCGCGAGGCCGCCAGCCGCGCCGGCACCACGATCAACCTCGCGGTGCGCTACGCGTTCGCCGCCGTCGGGCTGCTCTGGGGCCTTGGCGTCATCGCCGCCTACCACGGCGGGATGCTCGGGCACGACAGTTTCCGCTTCGCGCTGCTCGCCACGGTGTGGACCGAACTCGCGGTCATCACCCTGGTCGCGGTGAACATGAGCGCGACCGCCGTCTCCCGCGAGCGCGAAGACGGCTCGCTCGACATCCTCCTCACCACGCCCATCACGCCCAAGGCGTACCTGTGGGGCAAACTGCGCGGGCTGATCTCGTTCCTCATCCCTCTGCTCGCCGTGCCCATGGGCACGCTCGCCATCGCCGCGCTCTACGTGCTCGTCGGCGGGCTCGGCCGCGAGGACGGCGTGCTCACGAGCGACCGCCTGCTCACCACAACCGTCTCCGCGCCCGTCCTCCTGCCCGAGTCGGCCCTGCTCGCCCCGCTGCTCGTGCTCCCCTTCATGGCCTTCGTCGTGATGATCGGCCTGCAGTGGAGCATCAAGAGCAAGGGCACGATCGGCTCGGTGATCTTCGCCTTCGGCGTGATCGCCGCAGTGACGGGCGTCGTCGGGCTCTGCGGCTGGCAGGCGTCGGACTCCGTCGCGTACCTCGGGCCCGCCATGGCCGCGCTCAACCCAGCCACGCTGCTCTACGCGCTCGCCAACCCGGTTTCCTCCGCGATCGAGACCGTCAACGCGGGCGGCCTCTTCGGCGCGCGCCTCGCCCTTGCCTGCGGCGCGGTCCTCGGCGCCGTCGGCTACGCCGTCATCGTCTACGGCCTGTATTCGAGCATGGTCCGGCGCTTCGACATGACCGTCCGCGCCCTAGCCGGGAACAAGTGATCGGTCAGTAGCGCCTGCGCATCCGCGCCGAGGGGATGCCGAGTTGGTCGCGGTACTTCGCGACCGTCCGCCGCGCGATCTCGATCCCGCGCTCGCCCAGCGCCTTCGACAGCGCCTCGTCGCTGAGCGGTTTCTTCTTGTCCTCCGCGTCGACGACCTCCTTGAGCGCCGCCTTGATCGCGTCCCACGAGACCTCTTCCCCGGTGTCGGTCTGCGTGCCGCCCGTGAAGAACTTCCGCAGCGGGAACACGCCCCGCGGCGTCATCACGTGCTTGTCCGAGACCGCCCGCGACACCGTCGCGACGTGCACTCCAAGTTGGTCCGCGACCTGCGTCATCGGCAGCGGCCGCAGCGCCTGCGGGCCGAGGTCGAAGAAATCCCGCTGCGCGTCCACCACCACGTTCAGCACGCGCTGGAGGGTGCGCTTGCGCTGCTGCAACGCGTCGATCAGCCACGTCGCGTTCGTCAGGTTGCGCTTCAGGAAGTCCTTCGTGGTCTTGTCCGACTCCTTGTCGCGCAGCATCTCCGCGTAGTCGCGGTTGATCCGCAGGTTCGGCAGCAGCCCGTCGGTCATGTACGCGATGTAGCGGTCCTGCTCGTCGTCGTACTCGACGATGGCGTCGGGGATGATCGCGGGCGGCGTGTCCTGCACGAGTTCGCGCCCCGGGCTCGTCCGCAGGCGGCGCATCATCTCGATCGCGCGCTTCACCTGCTCCAGCGGACGGTCCAGCGCCTCCGCGACCTTCGGCACGCGGTTGTGCAGCACGTCGTCGAGGTGCTCGTCGATCACACGCCGCGTCAGCGTCCAGTCCTCGCTCGGGTCGTCCTCGTCCGCCGCGTCGACCTGCAGCAGCAGGCACTCGCGCAGGTTCCGGGCGCCGATCCCCGCCGGCTCCACGAACAACTGGAGCGCCATCAGCGCGTGCTCCAGTTCGTCCTCGCCCACCGGGCGCACGCTCTGCGGCGCCTGGTCCGCGATCGACGCCAGCGCCGTGCGCACGTACCCGTCGTCGTCCACGTGCTCGATCAGCACCTTCCCCAGCGCCCGCGTCCGCTCGTCCACCGGCGCGAACAGCCACTGCTCGAGCAACTGGTCCGCCACGCTGGCGCTCCGCGCGGCGGTGTTCGCCATCGCGTCCATCTTCGCGTCGCGCTCGCCCGTGTTCGCCGCGGCGCGCCTCCCGGGCTCCCACTCGTCGCGGAGCCGGTTCGGCAGCGACGACGCCTCGTACTGGTTCTCAAGCGCCTCGGAGTACGTCTCCTCCATCGAGCCCAGCCGCTCGAAGTCCGCCTCGCCCGAGGACTCGTCGACCTTCAGTTCGCGCTCGTGCTCGCGGTCGTCGCGCTCGCGCTCCTTGCGGAGTTCCTCGATCGCCTGCTTGTCCACGCCCGGCTCGAACGTCTCGAGCGTCACGTTGCTCGCGAGTTCCTGCTCGATGCGCTCCTGCAGCGCCGCGACCGGCATCTGCAGGATCTCCATCGACTGGATCATGCGCGGCGCCAGCTTCATCTGCTGGCCCAACTTCATCTGTTGTGAAGTGTCGAAGCGCATGGGTGGTCAATCACGAACGGGCGGAACGCGGGACGGAACGAACGGGTCGAGAATAGCGAACGACGGGGATCGACGCCGGAGCGCGGGCCGTCAGCCCATGCTCTGGCGCCCGGCGAGCGCGTCGGTCAGCACCGCCTTGCTCGCGTACTCGAGTTGGCTGCCGCTGGGCACGCCGCGCGCGAGACGCGTGATCGTCACCCCCGTGGGCGCGAGCGCCTCGGCGAGGAACAGCGCCGTGCCGTCGCCCTCCAGCGTGGGATTGAGCCCGAGGATGACCTCGCGAACCGGCTCGCCGCCGCAGTTCTTCGACGCGTCGCGCACACGCTCTACGAGCCGGCCCATCGTGATGTCGTCCGGGCCGACGCCTTCCAGCGGCGACACGCGCCCCAGCAGCACGTGGTACACGCCTCGGTGGATGCCCGTCTGCTCGAGCGCGATGAGATCACGCGGCTGCTCGACGACCAGCACCACGCCCCGGTCGCGCCGCGTGTCGGCGCAGATCGCGCACGGCTGGCTCTCCGCGAGGTTGTAGCACACCTCGCAGTGCTTCACGGACCGCTTCACCTCCGCGATCGCCTCGGACAACGCCATCGCGTCGTCCCGATCGGCCTTGAGCACCCAGAACGCGAGCCGCTCCGCCGTCCGCCGCCCGATGCCCGGCAGCAGCGCGAAACGATCGATGAGCCGCTCGACCGAGTCGGGGTAGGCGCCGCGCTGCGTGGGGCGCAGCGTCACGAGCCCAGCATCCCCGCGAGTTTGTCCATGCCGGGCATGTCCTCCACGCCCAGTTCCCGCGCCATGCGCTGCGTCTCCTGCTGGATGACGCCCTCGGCGGCGCGGAGCGCGTCGTTCGTCGCCTCGGCGATCAGGACCTGCGCCTGCCGGCGCCCCTCCTCATCACCCATGTTCCGCGCGACCGACGGATCGATCTCGATGTTCTCCACGCGCAGGCGCCCCGTCACCTCGACGCGCACCAGCCCGGCGCCGGACTGGCCGACGATCCGCGCCGCCTCCAGCGTGCGCTGCATCCGCTCGCCGGCTTCCTTGATCTTCTCGCG
>JBQLZI010000117.1:2805-7800 GCA_052168195.1 Phycisphaerales bacterium | reverse complement strand
GGCTGGGGGTGGACCTCGGGGTCGCCGTAGACCTCGGAGGTCGAGGCCTGCAACACCTTGGCCCGGCACCGCTTGGCGAGCCCGAGCATGTTGATGGCGCCCATCACCGAGGTCTTCATGGTCTTGATGGGGTTGTACTGATAGTGCCCCGGCGCGGCGGGGCAGGCCATGTTGTAGATCTCGTCGACCTCGAGCCAGATCGGCAGCACCACGTCGTGGCGCACGAGTTCGAAGTTCGGCTTGCCAAGCAGGTGCTCGATGTTCGACTTCTGGCTGGTGAAGAAGTTGTCGAGGCAGATGACGTCGTGGCCCTGGGCGACGAGTCGATCGCAGAGGTGGCTGCCGAGGAACCCGGCGCCGCCGGTGACCAGGATTCGTTTGACGAGGGACACGGCGAGATCCGGTGTACGGGGTTGGGCCGCGAGGGCGCTGGTCCGGGAACAAACGGGGCCGGAGTGTAGTGGGATCGGCTCGGCGGGCCTACGCCGTGAGCGCGCGTCGAGAACTCACGCCCGCCCGGCGGCGTAGCAGCGGCGATCGGAGCCGGCGCCGGGGTCTACCATGCCGCCGATTCGATCGGGAGAGCGGCGGAGCGGGCGAGCGGCGCCCACGCCGAGAGGAGAGGACTCGTGCGATCGCGACGAGCGGACCGGCGCGAGGGGTGGATCGTCCCGCCTCGATGGCCGATAAACCCGCCTCCGGCGTCGGGAGACCGGCCCCGGCGTCGCGAACCCGCGAGCGAGTGACTGATCACCAAGCAGAGGTGCCCCCATGCGTGTTCTTGTGACCGGATCCAGCGGCCTGATCGGCTCCGAGGCCGTGACCTTCTTCGACAACATGGGCTTCGACGTGCACGGCGTCGACAGCAACATGCGCAAGACCTTCTTCGGGGACAAGGGCGACACCTCCTGGAACTGCGACCGGCTCAAGAGCCAGTGCAAGCGCTTCAGCCACCACGAACTCGACATCCGCAACCGCGAGGGCGTCGAGTCGCTCATCCAGCGCGTAAACCCCGAACTCATCATCCACGCCGCCGCCCAGCCCAGCCACGACCTCGCGGCCAAGATGCCCTACGAGGACTTCGACACCAACGCCACCGGCACCCTGAACATGCTCGAGGGAACCCGCCGGCACGCGCCCGAGGCGGTCTTCATCCAGGTCAGCACCAACAAGATCTACGGCGACGCCCCGAACTTCATCAAGATGAAGGAACTCGAGACGCGCTACGACTACGACGACGCGCGCTACGAGCACGGCATCCCGGAAACCTTCCAGATCGACCGCTGCACCCACTCGCTCTTCGGCGCCAGCAAACTCGCCGGCGACATCATGGCTCAGGAGTACGGCCGCTACGACTCCATCCAACTCAAGACCGGCGTGTTCCGCGGCGGCTGCCTCACCGGCCCCAGCCACTCGGGCGTCGAACTCCACGGCTTCCTCAACTACCTCGTGATGGTCGCGCTCCGCGAGGGCGATTACACCATTTTCGGCTATAAGGGCAAGCAGGTCCGCGACCAGATCCACTCGTACGACGTCATCAACGCGTTCTGGAACTTCGCGCAGAACCCCCGCCCGGGCGAGGTCTACAACCTCGGGGGCGGGAAGAACAACGCCGCGTCGCTCCTTGAGTGCGTCGACATGATCGAGAAGGTCTCGGGCAAGCGCCCCAACATGACCTACAGCGAGCAGAACCGCATCGGCGACCACATCTGCTACTACAGCGACATGCGCAAGTTCAAAGAGCACTACCCCAACTGGGACTGGACCTACTCCCTCGACCGCATCGTCGAGGAGATGGTCGAGGGCGTCTCGTCGCTCCAGCGCGCGTAATCAACCGCGATTCACCCGGAAGCAATCGCCCATGCCCAAGACGCTGAAGGCGGCAAAGACCATCGCGCTCGCGTGCTTCCTCGTGCTGCTCGCGTGCACCTATCTGTTGCGCACCCAGGTGCTCCACCTCAACGAGATCCGCCTTTCTGCCGACCAGGCCCGCGCCGAAGCGGGTCTCACCGCGTTCCTCGAAGGTTACGACGCGCGCAAGCGCGCCTACGACGCCGAACGGGCGATCTATGAGCGCGACATGGCCCTCTTCACCGAGGACATGGACGCCTACCTGCAAGAGCAGGCCGACCGGCGGATGTCGGGACGGTTCTTGGCGCCGCAACCTCCGCGCGAACCCCAGGCGCCGGAAGTCACACGCGAACTCGCGCGAATCAACGCCGAGTTCCGCGATGCGCGCCATTCCTACTTCGTCTTCGCGGGCCGGCTCAACATCCTCGCCTCCATCGCCGGGCTCGGTCTTGTCGGCTCGCTCGTCTACCTGCTGATGAACGATCCCACCACGAGCAAGTGGGTGTACCTCGGTGTGCTCTCGCTCGCCTTCGTGTTCCTGATCGGGCCGTCGTTCCACACGGTGCTGTCATCGATCGTGAGCGCGCTCCGTCCGCCGCCCTATGAATCGCTCGGATACGGATACCAGTACGCCTACTGAATCGCAGCATGCGCGTCACCATTATCAACCAGTTCTACACGCCCGACGTGAGCCCCACGGCCCACCTGTCCGCGTCGCTCGCCGAGCACCTCGCCGCGCGCGGGCACGACGTGACCGTGGTCGCCAGCAAGGGCGGGTACGTCCCCGCGTCGAAGGCCGACGCGAAGGCGCAGGTCGAGGGCAACCCGAGCGTGCGCCGCATCTGGACGCCCCAGTTCGGCAAGGCCACCATCCTCAAGCGCTGCGCCGACTACGCGACGTTCTACCTGGGCGCGCTGTTCACGCTGCTCACACTGCCCAAGCAGGACGTGGTGGTGAGTCTGACCACCCCGCCCTACATCGCGTGGGCGGGCGTGCTGCACACGTGGATCCATCCGGGCTCGAAGGTCGCGCTGTGGAACATGGACTGCTACCCCGACGCCGCCGAGCGCCTGGGCGTGCTGAAGCAGGGCGGCGTCGCGAGCCGGCTGATGCGCTGGCTGAACCGACGGCTGTTCCGCCGGCTCGACCACCTCATCTGCCTCGACACCGCGATGGTCGACCTCTTGATGAGCCAGTACGGCCCCAAGCCCGAGCGCGGCGAGCGGCCGCTGCCGGTCGACGTGATCCCCAACTGGGAGAAGGCCTCGTTCTTCCCCAAGGGCGCCGAGCACGCCGAGTGGGACCGGGCCGAGGCGCTGGGCCTGCGCGACCGGTTCACCGTGCTCTACCTCGGGAACACCGGGTTCGGCCACGAGTTCGACACCGCGCTCGACGCGGCGGCGGCGCTCAAGGACGAGCCGGTGACGTTCCTCTTCGTGGGCGGCGGATCGCGCTGGAAGGAGATCGAGGCCGGCGCAAAGCGCCGCGGGCTTTCCAACGTGGCGATGCACGGGTATGTTGCCAAGGAGCAGACCCCCGGGCTGATGGCCGGGGCCGACTGCGCGCTGATCACGCTCCGCGATGAGGCGCTGGGCGTCATGAGCCCGAGCAAACTGCACTCGAACCTCGCGATGGGGCTGCCGGTGGTGTACGTCGGGCCTGAGAAGAGCAACGTGGACGACGCGATCGCGCGGTTCGGCTGCGGCGTGAGCGCGCGGATCGGCGAGGTCGACCGCGTGGTCGCCGCGGTCCGCGCGATGCTGCACGAGCCCATCGAGCACGCCGCACTGCGCGACCGGGCTCGCGACGCGTTCGACGAGGCGTACTGCGACGAGCGGACGCTGCCGAAGTTCGAGCGCGTGCTCGCGGAGATCGTGGGCGAGAAGCCGCGGGCCGCGACGGAAGGGGCGTTGTCGTGAACGACGAGGGCGCGCGCGTCGAAGGGCCGGTGGAGGCCGCGCCGCAGGCCGAGGCCGCGCCGGCGGACCGCCCGTCGCGTGAGGCGCCGGAGGGCAAGCGCACGCGCGCGAACATCGAGGTCGTCATCCCCGCGTTCAACGAGGAGTTGAACCTCGCCCACGCGCTCAACAGCGTGGTGGGCTGGGCGGACGCGGTGTGGGTGGTGGACAGCGAATCGACCGACCGGACGCGGCAGATCGCCGAGGAACTGGGCGCGAAGGTCGTGATCCGTCCCTGGCTGGGATACTCGAAGCAGAAGAACTGGGCGCTCGAGAACCTGCCGATGGAGTCGGACTGGGTGTTCATCCTCGACGCGGACGAGAGCATCTCGCCCGAACTGCGCGAGGAACTGCTCTCGATCGCGCGCAGGCCCGCGGACGAGGTGCGCGAGGCCGGGTTCTACGTGAACCGCCTGACGTACTTCATGGGCAAGGCGATCCGGCACTGCGGGTACTTCCCGAGTTACAACCTGCGGTTCTTCAAGCGCGGGCGCGCGTGGTACGAGGACCGCGACGTGCACGAGCACATGGTCGTGTCGGGCGCGACGACGCGCCTCAGGCACCTGATGCGCCACGAGGACCGCCGCGGGCTCGAGCACTTCATCGCGAAGCACAACCGCTACTCGACGCTCGAGGCCCGCGAGCAGATGCGCGAACGCGTCCGGGCCCGGCGCGAGCGCGCCAAGGAACTGGAGCGCGGCATCGCGCTGCGCCGCTTCCTCAAGCACCACGTGCAGCCCCGCCTGCCGTTCGCGGGCGTGTGGCGCTTCGTCTACATGTACGTGCTGCGCGCGGGCTTCCTCGACGGCATCACCGGGCTGCGCTTCTGCCTGTTCCTCGCGACGTACGACTTCTTCATCTCGATCAAACTCCAGGAGATGAAGAACCGCGGCGCCCTGGTGAACCCCGCGATGATCGAGGCCGCGACGGCGCGCGGGCTGGCCGTTCCCGAGGGCGCCAACGCCACGCCTTCGGGCAAGGCGAGCGATCACTACGCCGCGACGCGCGTGGACTCAGCCGCCTCGGCGCGCATCACCACGAAGCAGTTGACTCCCGACCCCGGCACGCACCTGGGGCAGATGACCCCCGAGAGCAGCCCGTGGACGACGCGCGAGAAACTCGCGCGGGCCGTGTGGATGATCCTGGGCAAGCCGATCTTCCGGCTGAGTTTCCACAACTGGTACG
>JBQLZI010000117.1:0-2795 GCA_052168195.1 Phycisphaerales bacterium | reverse complement strand
GTGGCTCCGGCTCTTCGGCGCGCGGATCGGCCGCGACGTGCGCATCCGCCCGAGCGCGCACATCGAGATCCCCTGGCACGTGACGATCGGCGACGACGTGACGATCGGCGACCACGCGATCCTCTACTCGCTCGGGCACATCACCATCGGTGCGCGCACGATCATCAGCCAGTACGCGCACCTGTGCGCGGGCACGCACGACTACACGGACCGGCGGTTCCCGCTGCTCCGACTGCCCATCGAGGTGGGCGAGGACGCGTGGATCTGCGCCGACACGTTCGTCGGCCCGAACGTGCGCATCGGCAAACTCGCGGTGCTCGGCGCGCGGTCGAGCACGTACAAGTCGCTCGACGCGGGCTGGGTCTATTCGGGCAACCCGGCCAAGGCGCTCAAGCAGCGGGAGTTGCGCTGATGGACGCCGGCAGGTCCGAAACGGGCGCCGCCGCGAAGCAGCGGGCGGAGGTCGATCCGCTGTCGCGACGGATGTCGCCCTACTCGTTCGGCGAGAAAGTCCGGCGCGCGCTGTGGATGCTGTTCGGGCAGCCGGCGATGCGTCTGAGTTTCCACAACTGGTACGGCCTGCGCGCGGCGTGGCTGCGTCTGTTCGGCGCCAGGATCGGACGCCACGTGCGCATCCGCCCCACGGTGAAGATCGAGCAGCCGTGGAACCTCACGATCGGCGACAACTCGTCGGTGGGCGACCACGCGATCCTCTACTGCCTGGGGCGGGTGACCATCGGCTCGAACGTGAGCGTGAGCCAGTACGCCCACCTCTGCGCGGGCAGCCACGACTACACGCGTGCCGACCTGCCCCTGCTCAAGCCACCAGTGACGATCGAGGACGACGTGTGGATCGCCGCGGACGTGTTCGTCGGCCCCAACGTGACGATCGGCAGGGGCGCGGTGATCGGCGCGCGCGCGAGCGTCTTCAAGAACCTCGAGGGCGGCGCGGTGTACGGCGGCGAGCCGGCGCGGGCGCTGCGCGAGCGCGTGTGCTGGTCGCCCAGCGGCGAGGAGAGCAAGCCGGATGGCGCGTGACGCGTTGAAGCCCCCGATCATCCTGCTGGGGAACGTGCGCTCGGGCACGACGATGATGATGCGTCTGTTCGACGCGCACCCGGGCGTCGTGGGCTGGTTCGAGCCGCGGACGATCTGGGTCTACGGCGACCCGTGGCGCGAGCACGACCGCTACGACGCGTCCGACGCCACGCCGCGGGTCAAGGCGTACATCCGCAAGCGGTTCCTGCAGATGCAGCGATCGCACGGCGGGGCGCGCGTGATGGAGAAGACCCCCTCGAACATCCTCCGCGTGCCCTTCGTGGCCGAGGTGTTCCCCGAGTCGAAGTTCCTCTATCTGGTCCGCGAGCCGCTGGCGAACGTGAGTTCGTCGGAACTCTTCTGGCGCAAGACGATCACGATCACGCGTGCGTGGGAGCGGTTCGTCGAGACGCCCAAGCGGCACGCGCCAGGGTACTTCGCCCAGTTCGCGCGCGAGTGGTGGCGCCGCAAGGTGCTCAAGGACCGGCACACCGCCATGTGGGGCGTGCGCTACCCGGGCGTGTACGAGGACCGCGCGCGGATGAGCGTCGAGGAGTTGATCGCGAAGCAGTGGGTCGAGGGCGCCCGGTGGTGCGAGCGCGACCTCAAGGACCTGCCGCAGGAGCGCGTGCTGCGCGTGCGCTACGAGGACTTTGTGAGCGAGCCCGTCGAGAAGTTCGGCGAGATCCTGCGGTTCTTCGGCGAGGAGTTTCCCGAGGAAACGCGCGAGTTCGTGCGCAGGACGGTCGATCCGCACCGGCAGACGAAGTGGAAGCGGATGGACGCGGCGACGATCCGCCGGATCCTGCCCATCGTGCGCGAGGAGATGCTCGCCCACGGGTACAGCGTCCCCGACGAGGCGGAACTCGCGGCGTCGGAGTCGGCGGGCGCGGGCGTCGGGGCGGCGTGAGCGCGGGAGGTCGAATGTGTCGCGCACGCCGCTGCTGATCCACCTGCACATTCCGAAGAACGCGGGGACGACGCTCAGCCGGATGCTGAAGATCGGCGTGCTGCTGCGTCCACCGACGAACGCGCTGCGTGAGCAGATCGTGCTCGGGCTGTACGCGACGGAGCACACGGGCCCGCGCCTGGACGCAATCGAGCGGCTCCCCGAGCGCGATCGGGCGCGCATCCGGTTCTTCGAGGCCCACTGCGGCTACGGCGTGCACGAGCGGCTGCCCTCGCCCAGCGCGTACGTGACGATGCTGCGCGAGCCCAACAAGCGGACCCTCTCGGTGTTCCGCTTCCTGAAGGCGAAGGGGGCGATCGCGCCCGAAACGACGCTCGACGAGTTCCTGCGGACCGAGCCGCGCGACCCGGTGTGGGTCGTGGACAACGCGCAGGTGCGCTACCTCGCGGGCGAGCGCGGGGAGCACGACACGCGGCCGATCGGCGCGTGCACGCCAGACATGCTCGAGAAGGCGACCGAGCGGCTGGAGCGGGATTTTCTGCTCGCCGGGCTCGTCGAACGCTACGACGAGAGCGCGGCGTTGCTGCTGCGCGAACTCGGGTGGCGGTTCGCGTTCTCGTTCACGTCGAACGTCACCACGAAGAAGGAACTCGCCGAAGGCGAGGCGAGCCAAGACGCGATGGATCGCCTGCGCGACCTGAACGAACTGGACACCGCGCTGTACGAGCGGGCGAAGGCGCTGTTCGACGAGAAGGTGCGCGCGGCCGGCCCCGGGTTCGCGCGCGAGGTCGCCCGGTTCCGCAGGCGGAGCGAGGTGATCGGCGGCGCCATCGGGAAGGGCGCGGAC
>JBQLZI010000116.1:0-7816 GCA_052168195.1 Phycisphaerales bacterium | reverse complement strand
CTGCTCGTCGCCGCGGCGGCCCTCCGGGATCGCGTTGGCGCGCCGAGGCGCACGGCGTGAGGACACGGACCATGCACATCGGCGCGCGCTCCGTCGGCGACACCGCCCCACCGTTCGTGATCGCCGAGATCGGCGTGAACCACGACGGCGACCCGGCTCGCGCGCTCCGACTCGTCGACGCCGCTGCGGACGCCGGCGCCGACGCGGTCAAGGTCCAGCACTTCCGCGCCGACCTGCTCATGAGCGCCGCGTCGACGCTCGCCGCATACCAGGCAAACGCCGGAGAGCGCGACCCGCGCGAGATGCTCCGTCGCCTCGAGCTCAACGGCGAAACCCTCGCCGCCGTCGCGCAGCGGGCTCGCGAGCGAGGACTCCTCGCGATCGCGACCGTCTTCTCGGTCGAACTCGTCGATGTCGCGGCCCGTGTGGGGTGGGACGCGTACAAGTTCGCGTCGCCGGACATTGTCCACAGGCCGCTCATCGAGCGCGTCGCGGCGCTCGGCACGGGCCTCATCGTCAGCACCGGCGCGGCCGACGCGGACGAAGTCGCCCGCGCCCATGAGTGGCTGCGCGAGGTCGGCGCCGCGGACCGGTGCGTGTTTCTCCAGTGCGTCAGCAGTTACCCGGCGCCCGATGACCAGGCCTCGCTGGGCGGGATAGGCGCGCTGCTGGACCTGCTGCCCTGCCCGATCGGGTACAGCGACCACACGCCGGGCGTGGACACGGGCGCCCTCGCGGTCTGCGCTGGCGCGACGATGCTGGAGAAGCACCTGACGTACGACCGATCCGCCGCGGGTCCTGACCACGCGGCATCGCTCGATCCCGAGCAGTTCCGCGAGTACGTTCGGCATGCGCGCCGCGCCCACGCGATGCTCGGCCCGCGCACGAAGCGCGTGCTGGAGTGCGAGCACGACGTGCGCCGCGTCTCACGGCAGTCGCTCGTCGCCCGCCGCACGCTGCGCTCGGGTGAGACGATCTCCCCCGACGCGCTGACGGTGAAGCGTCCCGGGCTCGGTCTGCCGCCGCACCTGTTGAATGAGGTTGTCGGCCGCGCGGTCGCACGTGATGTCGCCGCCGACACGCCGCTGACGGAGAGCGACCTCGCGTGAGCGCCGCCGCGACCATCGCCGTGATGACCGGCACGCGGGCCGAGTTCGGCCTGCTCCGATCGACCATGCGGGCGATCAACGATCGTGACGATCTCGCGCTGCGCGTCGTCGTCGCGGGATCGCACTTTCTCGCGCCCGCGGAGACGTGGCGCGAGGTCGCCGAAGAGTTCGAGATCGCCGCGCGCGTCGAGATGCAGCGCGACAACGAGCCCCGCGACCGCGTGCACGACGCGTTTGCGCTGGGCCGCGGCGTCGAGGGGTTCGCCCGCGCCTTCCGCGATCTGCGTCCGCACGGCGTCCTCGTGCTCGGCGACCGGATCGAAGCGTTCGCCGCCGCGGCCGCTGCGAGCGTCACTGGCGTGCCCCTGGTGCACGTGCACGGCGGGGACCGCGCGGAGGGCGTCGCCGACGAAGCGATGCGCCACGCGATCACCAAACTCGCGCACGTCCATTTCCCCGCGACCGCGGCGTCCGCCGAACGCATCGCCCGCATGGGTGAGCCGTCCGAACGCGTGTTCGCGGTCGGCTCGCCCGCCGTCGACGGCCTGGCGCAGATCCAGCCGATGAGCGACGCCCGGTACGCCGAACTCGGCGCTCCCGACGTCGTGCTGTCCCTGCACCCGATCGGCCGACCCGACCGCGCCGAGCGCGCGGACGCCGAGGCGGTGCTCGAAGGGCTCACGGGTCGCCGTGTGCTCGCGCTGATGCCCAACCACGACGCGGGCCGCGCGGGGATCGTCGAGGCGCTCCGCGCCGCGTCGGTCCGCCTCGTCGAGCACCTCCCGCGCGACGAGTTCGTTGCGCTGTGCAAACGCGTCGCGATGGAAGGAGGCCTCATCGCGGGCAACTCGAGCGCCGGGCTCATCGAGTGCGCCGCGATCACGCCCGCGCTCCCCTGCATCAACATCGGCCCCCGCCAGGCCGGACGCGAACGTCCGGCGAGCGTTGTCGACACCGACACGGTCACGGCGTCGGGCGTCGCCGCGGCGGTTGCGCAGGCCGGACGGATCGAACGTGAGCACGTCGGGCATCCTTACGGCGACAGCTCGACCGGGGTGCGCATCGCCGAGACGCTGGCCCGGCTCGGCCTCAGCGACGCGTCGACGCGCGAAACGATGGTCCGGAAACGCAACGCGTACTGATCCGACCGTACAGGCGGGTCCGAAATGCGCGGGCGGGGCGAAAGTGATGCTCGTTCTCAGCCGATGGTTCGCGGGCGGTCCCAGAGCGCGATGAGCGCGACCGCGACGATTCACGCCGAGACGAGGAAGAGCCATGGCCGACCAAGCGGCTGCCCAGCGGGAGAAGATCGTCGACAACGCGATCCAGGAGATCTCGCATATCGCGACGCTCCCGGAGATCACGCTGCGGATCGTCGAACTCGTGGAAGACCCGACCAGCACGGCCCAGGACCTGCACGCGGTGATCAGCAACGATCCCGCGCTGTGCAGCCGCGTGCTCAAGGTCGTCAACAGCGCGTTCTACGGCCTTCCCGGCCAGGTCGGATCGATCAACCGCGCGATCGTCCTGCTCGGCCTCAACGCGGTCAAGAACATCGCGATCGCCGCCAGCCTCGCCAAACTCTTCCGGGGCGGCGAGGTCAACTCGCACTTCTCGGCGCGGAAACTCTGGGCGCACTCCTCCGCGACCGCCACGGCCGCGAAACTCATCGCCGACAAGATCCGCCTGGGCATGCCCGACGAGGCGTTCCTCGCGGGCCTCATGCACGACATCGGCGTGATGGTCGAGATGCAGTACGACCGCCACAAACTCATCACCGTGCTCGAGCAGCTCGAGATCGACGCCGCGGGCGTGCCGACCAACGACATGCTCGAGATCGAGGGCCAGGTCTTCAACGCGGACCACCAGGACTTCGGCGCGGGCCTCTGCCGCAAGTGGAAGTTCCCGCGATCGCTTGCGCTGGTCACCGGGTACCACCACGACCCGTTCGCGCTTCCCGAAGAGGAGCGGACCCTCGCGCTCATCGTGTACGTCGCGGACCGCCTGGTCATCGCCGCGGAGGAGAGCGGCTACCGGCTCGACATCGCGGACGACACGATCATGCCCGAAGCGCTCGCCGAACTCGACCTGACGCAGGCCGACCTCGACGAGATCGCGGCGGCCCTCCCCGAGCAACTCAAGGACGTTCAGCGTCTGCTGGGCTGACCTCTGAACCACGACGGCGCGGGGCGCAGGGACGCGCCGCCTCGCCGTCGAAGATCCTCTCTCTCTTTCTCCCTCCGAGCGGCCGCGTGAAAGCGCAGCCGCTCCGTTTCATTCAGGGGGTCGGGGTCCGCTGGCCCGCCGAATCCGACGCGCGCCCGGCCCCGTACCATTGGGTGTGAGCGACCCGCGGAGCCCAATTCGAGCGTGATCCTCTTCCCGGCGTACATCGCGGCGATCTGGATCCCGGCGTTCATCTACCGCCGCACGCTGCTGGGCTTTCTCATCGCGCTGCTCGGGCCCGTCCCCATCATGGGCACGGCGTGGCTGATCGGCGAGATCGCCCCCACCATGTCCCTCATGCAGGAACCGTGGTGGCTCACGCTCTACGGATCGGTGGCGGCGGCGATCGGGCTGGGCGCGTTCCTGATCGCGTGCGCCCCGCGCGTGGCGCGTCCCCACGAGTGCCCGGCGTGCCACTACGACCTGCGCGGGAATGTGACGGGCCAGTGCCCCGAGTGCGGCAAGGTCGTCCACGCCGCGCTGCTCGCGAGCGATCAGCCGGAATTCATCGAGCCGCCGGCTTCGCCCGCCCGAGCCGATCAACAAGCAGCGTGATCCCCACGCCGACGGCGACGAGCCCGAGCGATCCGGCGCCCTGCGCGGGCGTCGGAGCGATCAGCCGCGTCGGGTAGTCCTCCACGGGCAGTTCGTCGATCTGCTCCGCCGTGAGCGCTTCGCCCTTGAAGATGTACCCGGCTTCGGGCTTCACGAACTCGGCAAAGGGCCACAACCCCACCACCGCTCCGAGCAGCAGCCCCAGCAGCGCGCCCAGCGTGGGCTTGGGGAAGCGGTCGAGCAGGTAGCGCATCGCGTTGCTGACGCCCGCGATGCCGATGACGACGCCGAGGCCGACGGGGATCGCGACCTTGCAGGCGTCGAAGAAGAGCGCAAGGTCGCGCGGGGTGTCGCCGTCGCCGAGCAGGCCGACCTTGGCCTGCTCGATCGCCGCAAGGATCGGCACATACAGCCCCATGAGCAGCAGCAGGTACGCGCCGCTGACCCCCGGGAGGATCATCGCGCTGGCGCCCGCGATTCCTCCGAGCAGGAACATGAGCATCGACGGAGAGCCGCCCCCGCCGCCCGGCGTGATGAACGCCATCGCGGCCATCGCGGCGAACGACAGCACGGCGGCGAGCACCGCGCTCGCGTTCAGCGGTTTCGCGAGCCGGTACACCAGCGGGAGCCCGCCCAGCGTCAGCCCGATGAACAGCGAGTACATCACCCAGCGGTGGTGCACCACGAGGTGCTTCGTCGGCGTCGCGAGCAGCACGATCGTGAGCGCCGCCGCGAGCGCGACCACCCCGAGAAGCAGGATCGAACGGGGCCGGAACCGCAGCGTGGTGACCTCTGCGACGGCGGAGACGAATCGGGGGTAGATGCCCGCGGCGAGAAGCATCGTCCCGCCGGAGATGCCCGGCACGAGGTTCGCCAAGCCCATCATCGCGCCCCCGAACAGCCCGCGGAGCGTCAGCGACCCGGCGGAGGGCTCGGCGGCGTGGGAGGGCTCGTCGTGGGCGGGCGGCGGCGGAGGGGTGGTCACGGGCGGTTCCGGGCGGGGCTCAAGGGAAGCGGTCTGGAGCGGGTCGGCAAAGGGACCGATACCCTCCGCTCATGCGCGTGCTGGTCACAGGCGGAGCAGGGTATATCGGCTCGCACGCCGCGCGGCGTCTGCTCGAAGACGGCCACCGGGTCTTGATCGTCGACAACCTCTTCCGAGGCCACCTCTCCGCGGTGGAAGCCCTCCGGACGCTCCCCGGCGCGGCCGACCGGGTCGACTTCGTCGTGCTCGACACGCGTTCGACGCGGGAACTGACCGCCCTGCTCGCCGACGCCAGGCCCGACGCGTGCCTCCACTTCGCCGCGATGGCCTATGTGGAGGAATCGACCCGGATGCCGCTGGAGTACCACTCGGCGAACGTCGCGGGGACGATCTCGACGCTCCAGGCATGCCGCGACGCGGGGGTCGAGCGGTTCGTGCTCTCCTCGACATGCACGTACTACGGCGAGCCGGGTCCTGAGCGACTGCCGATCACCGAGATGTGCGACACGACGCCGATCCATCCCTACGGGTGGTCGAAGCGTTGCGCGGAGCGCGCGATGTTCGACTACGCCGAATGGTGCGCACGCGAGGCGCGACCCTTCGCCTGCGGGGCGCTCCGCTACTTCAACGTCGCGGGCTGCGACGCCGGCGGCCTGCTCGGCGAGGACCACCGTCCGGAGACCCATCTCATCCCGATCTGCATCGAGGCCGCGATGGGCCTTCGTCCGTTCGTCGAGGTGCGCGGCGACGACTATCCCACGCCCGACGGCTCGTGCCTGCGCGATTACGTCCACGTGGACGACCTCGTCGATGCCCACGTGAGTCTGCTCGGCTCGCTCAAACCCGGCGATGCGAGGGCGTACAACCTCGGGCTGGGCGTCCCGTTCAGCGTGAAACAGGTCGTCGACTCGGTGAAGCGCGTGAGCGGGCGCGACTTCGAGGTCCGCGTCGGCCCCCGCCGCGCCGGCGACGCGGCGGCGCTGTACGCGAGCGGCGATCTGGCCCGCACGGAACTCGGCTGGGATCCCCGGTTCACCGACCTCGACGCGATCGTCCAGACCGCGTGGGCGTGGCGTTCGTCGCGGCCGGATGGTTACGCGTCGCGCTGACGGCGCGAATCAGAACGGGAAGGTGTACGCGACGTAGAACATCGCGCCGTCGCGCGAGGGGTTGTTGTCCTCGCCGTCGATCCGCGCGTTGGAGATGTGGTGCCAGCGCACACCGCCGACGATCCGGGCCGGCCCGTCCCCGAGTTGGTGCGAGAGCCCGGCGCCGAGTTGCGGCAGGAAGTTGACGTTCGTGCCGTGGTCGGGCACTTCCTCCGCTGACAGCATAAGGCCCACGCCGCCGTCCACGAAAAACGTCGTGCGCTTGTCGTCGTCGAAGGGGAAGTGGAGCCGGAAGAGGAAGGACCACGACGCGCCGAAGGTGTCGTCGCCCTCCTGCGCGTAGCCCCAGAGACTCCAGTCCATGATGAACTCGAAGTCCTCGAGGAGGAACGTGGAGGTGGTCAGGGTGAGCCGCGCGTCGAGCGCCGCGTCGCCGTCGGTCTGCCCGGGCGCGATGCCGCCGCCCAGACCGATCCACCAGCCGCCCGGCTCCCCGTACCGCGGAGCCTGCGTGAGCGGAGGCGCCGGGTTCTGGGGCACGGCGTCCTGCACGAGGTCTGCGCTGGACGCGTCGAAGCGCAGGTCCGTGGAAAGAACGTCAAGCGCCGTCTCGGCGTGCGCGAGCGGCGCGAGCGCGAAGGACACGACGAGAGCGGATGGGAAAGTCTTGGATGGTCGAGGCATGCGAGGCGGAGGATAGCAACCGAAACTCTGATCCGTCACAGGGACAGGACGCTCCCGAGGGGCCAACTATTCCGCATGGACGACCAGGCCCACGACCGCCTTACCCGCCTCGAGGAATCGCAGGCGTTCCTTGAGCGCGCTACAGAGCAACTGCATGAGGAACTCCTCACGATGGCGCGGCGTGTGGACGCGCTGACATCCCGGCTCGCGAAAGCCGAGGCCGCGCTGGCGGAGCGGCCCGTGTCGCAGACCACCGATGTCGGGGGAGACGCCGAGCCCACGCCGGAATTCGAATTGCCGCCGCATGCGCACCGGCCCGTCGACAGGCACGCCGGCCGCACGACCGACCCCTTCGGCCCGACGGGCGATCCGCCCGACACGGTGCGCTGACCCCCGATTGTGGTAGAGTGCGCCGAACGACTGCACACCCCTCTGCACCAGAATGCTCCGTCATGAAACGCGTTCGACTCGGCCTTGGCCTCGTGCTCGTCTCCGCCTTCCTTGTCGGCTGCGGCTCGACCCATCACCAGGTCACCGATCCGAGCAGCGGGCGGACGTACTACACGAACGATCTGAAGCGCACGCGCGGCGGCGCGGTCGAGTTCACCGACGCGCGATCCGGGAGTTCCGTCACGATGCAGAACTCCGAGGTCAAGAAAATCGACAAGAAGACCTTCCGCGAGCAGACCGAGGACAACTGATCGGCCCGATCACTGCTCGATGCGCGGGTCGATCCAGCGGTAGAGCACGTCGACGGCCAGGTTCAGCAGGATCAGGATCGTCGCGTAGACGAGGACCACCCCCATGATGAGGAAGAGGTCCTTGTTGAGCACGCCGTTCACGAAGTGCTGTCCGATGCCCGGCACGTTGAAGACCTTCTCGATCACGAACGATCCGGTCATCGCGGCGGCGGCGGCGGGGCCGAGGTACGACAGCACGGGCAGGAACGCGTTCTTCAGCGCGTGCTTGAGCACGACGCTGCGCTCGGAGAGCCCCTTGGCGCGCGCCGTGCGGATGTAGTCTGCGCCCAGCGTCTCGATCATGCCCAGCCGCGTCAGCCGCGCGATGTACGCGGCGAACGGGAGCGACAGCGTGAACGCGGGGAGCAGCAGGTCGCCCGGCGTGCCCCACCCCCCCACGCGACCGAC
>JBQLZI010000115.1:0-7815 GCA_052168195.1 Phycisphaerales bacterium | reverse complement strand
TACCCAGCAGCCCACGCGGAGCACGCGGACGATTTCGTTGAGCCCGCCGCGGGTCTGGAGGGCGGCGTTGGCCGCGGCGAGGCCGTTGATCGTGCACTGGCGGGCGCACTCCTGAGCGGTCTCGATGGACACCTGCCCAGGGACGGCGCCGAGGGCCATGATCTGGCTGTCGCGGATGGGGATCTGGCCGCTGACGTAGAGCAGGTCGTCCTTGATGAGCGCCGGAACGTAGGACGCGACGGGCTTGGGAGCGGGGGGAAGGGTGATGCCCAGTTCGGCGAGGCGTCGGCCGGGCGTGGGGTTGAGTTGTTTGTGCATCTTGTTGTCTCAAAGGGGTTTGCGCGGGCCGGGCTGGGATGAGCCGGGGGGCGGCCGGGGGGTCGGGCACGGGAGGCGTCCGCAATTCTGGAAACCGGAGGGGTTGACCTGCGTATCGAATGTTGTAGCGTACTGCTACGACATCCTGACGGTGCGCATCCGGCTCCACCATTCGCAGTCCATGCCCTGATTGACCCCGGCGTTCGCTGGGAAGCTTATTTCAGGGGCCCACGCACCACTCACAACTCGACGCCCGCCTGTTCGTTCGGCGGGCTTGCCCGAACCCCTTCGGCGCGACGCACGGTTGTGCGGCGCGGGAGGACCGTTCCGGAGTGCATGGTGTGCAGGCACGATGCGATCTGTCGCATGTGCCGCCAAGCCCCTTGGTTGTTCCCCGTTATTCGGGTTTATCACCGTACGGGGCGTGCCGACGCGACGCTCGAGTGCAATCGAGGTGGCGCCGACGCGGCCCCAGCAGTCAGTCAGGAGATCCGCACATGAAGAATTCTGCTCAGAAGCGAGCGGGCTTCACGCTGATCGAGCTTCTCGTGGTCGTTTCGATCATCGCGCTGCTCATCGGCATCCTGCTCCCGGCCCTCGGCCGGGCGCGCAGGCAGGCCCAGCAACTCACCGACGGCACGCAGGTCCGCGAAATGCAGCGCGCCCTGCTCAACTACGCCCAGGACAACAACGACTTCTACCCCATCCCCGCGAACGCCGACCGTTTCGATCGGACCGAGGGCCTCGAGGTCAACGTCAACTCCATCACCGACGTCGACATCGAGCAGAAGAACCGCACCGGCGCGATCTTCTCGATCCTCATCTTCGAGGGCCAGGTCGTCCCCGAGCAGTGCGTCAGCCCCGCTGAGGCCGACGGCACCATCGCTCCCGACCCCAACTTCGAGACCAGCAGCCCCGGCGTCGCCAACGAGCCCAACCGCGCCCTCTGGGACCCGGCGTTCGTCGGCACCAAGGACACCAACGACGGCATGTGGGACAACCCCAACTCGGGCGAGATCGGCTCTTCCGACCGTCGTGACGACATCGTTCTCGAGGGTCAGGGCTCGAACTTCTCGTACGCCCACACCCCCCTCGCCGGCGCCCGTCGCAACATCTACTGGACGGCTTCCTACAGCGCCACCCAGCCGGTCCTTTCCAACCGCGGCCCCGCCTACATCGAGGGCGCGAGCGGCGGCAGCGGCGACCGCATCTCGCAGTCGTACGACCTCGTCGGCACCCCCAGCGGTTCCGGCGGCGGCGGCGGCGGCCCCCTCGCCGATCAGGGCTTCCAGTCCCTGACCCTGCTCATCCACGGCAACAAGCGCTCGTGGTCCGGCAACATCGGCTTCAACGACAACCACGTCGAGTTCTCGAACTCCCCGACCCCCAACTCCATCCGCTTCCCGTACCGCGGCGGCACCGGCGGCGGCGCCGAAGAGCAGGTCCCCGACAACATCTTCTTCGACGAAGAGTGGGAAGTCGACGAGGACACCATCGAACTCTTCAGCCGTCAGAACATCTACCTCCGTCAGTGGGCGGAGAGCATCGCCAACGCCAACTCCGAGAACGTCGATCTCGACGGCAACTCGCCCGGCGACTGGACCCTCGGCGCCACTTGGGACGGCAAGGACACCTGGGGCGATCAGTAAGCACGATCGTCTCACGGCCTTCTGAAGGCCGACCATAACCTCAACACACGGGCCGCCCCCGCACTCGGGCGGCCCGTGTTCTTTTTCGTCCCGGGCCCGCCTCCTACACTCCGCCGATGCCCGCGCAGAAGACCGTCTATCTCGAAACCTTCGGCTGCCAGATGAACGAACTCGATTCCGAGTTGGTCGCCGGCGCCCTGCGCGGTCTGGGGTACCGTTTCGTCGATCAGCCCGACGCCGCCGACGTGGTCCTCTACAACACGTGCTCCGTCCGCGAGCACGCGGAGCAGAAGGTCTGGAGTCGTCTGGGCGAGGTGAAGATCCGCAAGCAGGCCGAGCCCCACGTCGTCGTCGGCGTGCTCGGGTGCATGGCCGAACGCGACGGCACGGCGCTCATCGGGCGCATGCCGCAGGTCGACGTCCTCTGCGGGCCCGCGGAACTCGACAAACTCCCCGCGCTGCTCGACAACGCCGTGCGCACGAAAGAGGCGATGCGCGCCCGGCCGGCGACGACCAACGGCCAACTCCGCTCGGCCAGGCAGGTCGCCCTGCAGGGCGCCGCCTCGCGCCGGTCGAGCACCCTCGCCGCCGCAGGCGACACGCTCGAACTGCTCGACCTCTCGCGCGCGGTCTCCGCCACGGATCATTCCGGCAGCGCGTACGTGCGCATCACGCGGGGGTGCAACAAGTTCTGCACGTACTGCGTCGTGCCGCAGACCCGCGGCGCCGAGATCCACCGACCCCCGGAACACATCATCGACGAGTGCAAGCGCCTCGCCGACGCCGGCGTCATCGAGGTGACCCTCCTCGGGCAGACCGTGAACCACTACCGCTTCGAGCACGGCGCCGCGGCGTCGCTCAACGGCGTGACCCAGCCCCAGAAGGGCCGCACGTACAAGGGCTCGCACAACCGGGACGCCTTTGCGGGCGAGAAGGTGACTACCTTCGCCGACCTGCTCGCGCGCATCCACGACGAGGTCCCCGCGATCCAGCGGCTGCGCTTCGTGACCAGTTATCCCCGCGATTTCGGCGACGACGTGCTCGAAGTCATCCGCGATCATCCGCGCATCTGCCGCTACCTGCACGTTCCCGCGCAGTCCGGCAGCGACCGGATGCTCAAGCAGATGAACCGCGGGTACACCATCGCCGAGTACGACGAGTTCCTCGATCGGGCGCGGTCGTTCCTCCACCAGCCCGAGATCGGGCGTCCGCTCATGGTCAGCGGCGACATGATCGTCGGTTTCTGCACCGAGACGGAAGAGGACCACGAGGCCTCGATGCGGCTCATCGAGCGCGCGAACTACAAGAACGCGTTCATCTTCAAGTACTCGCCGCGTCCCGGCACCGTCGCGTTCGACCGCATGGCCGACGACGTGCCCGACGAGGTGAAGCGCCGCCGCAACAACGAGATGCTCGCGCTCCAGGCCAAGGCGTCGGAGCGGGTGATGGCCTCGCTCGTCGGCATGTCCTTCGACGTGATGGTCGAAGGCGTGAGCCAGAAGCAGGCCAAGCGCGCGAAGCAGGCGGCGAAGGGCGGGCACGGCGGCGGGGTGTCGCTCACCATCGGCGGGCGCGACCCGTCGAGCCCTTCGGACGTTGCCGTGCTCGACGAACTCATCGGCGGCGAGCCCACGCAACTCGCGGCGCGGACCGACGGCGACGCGATCGTCCACTTCGACTGCCCGGCGGGACGGTCCGCGGCCGATCTGGTCGGCAAGATCGTCAAGGTCCGTGTGACCGCGAGCAGCGCGCTGTCGCTCAGCGCGGAACTGGCGGACTGAGCCGGATCAATCCCCGCCGAGGGCGCGGCCGGTGCGCTCGCTCAGCGCGTCGTCGATCATCTGCACGATCGTGTCCTGGGTCTGGCGGATCGTGCCGAGGGACACCTTCGCGGGGAAATCGTTCATGATGATCGAGAACACCAGCCGCTCGCCGGTCTGGGCGTCGCTCACGTAGCCCGACAGCGAGGACACGTTGCGGATGTACCCGGTCTTCGCGCGGATCTCGTGCGCGGGGTGCATGCCGCGGAACCGGTTGCGCAGAGTGCCCTCGAGCCCGGCGCGGGGCAGACTCTCGATGAACGCGCGGTCGTTCTCGTCCCGCGGGTCGAAACTCGCGAGCCACCGCGTCAGCAGTCCGGCCGAAACGCGGTTGCCGCGGCTCATCCCGGAGCCGTCCGCGATCTGCACGCTCGCCGCGTCGCTCGGTCCCAGGCGGCGTTGCAGCGCCATGCGGATCACCGCGGCGCCGCTGGACCACGAACCCGGTCGCCCGGTCGCCTCGTGGCCCATGCGCTTGATGAGAGCCTCCGCGTAGAGGTTGTGCGACGACACGTTGCACCGGCGCAGCACGACATCCATCGGCGTGCGCACCACCGCGACCACCGCGCCGTCGTCGAGCCGTTCCTCGTCCGCGGCGATGCGCACGCTCGGGCGGTTCATCCCTGCTTTCACAAGGCGGTCCGCGAGGAGGTCGCCGACGAACCGCGCCGGGTCGTGGAGGGCCACTTCGACCGGCTCGCCGAGGGGGTAGCGCACGTTCCCGCGGATCGTGAACTCGTTGGACAGGTTCGGCCGCGCGATCCAGATCGTGTTGCCGCCCTCGCGGACGCTCTCCGCGCGGTTCTCGACCACGATCCACGGCGACGCGGGGTCGACCACGATCTCCGGCGCCGCGCCGGGCACGCTGGGCTCGGCGTAGACGCACAGGACGTTCGCGTGGAAGTTCAGCCCGCTCACCTGCGCGCAGTACCACCGGTTGAGTTGGTCGGTCGGCCAGGTCTCGTGGAAGAGTTCGCGGTCAAACGCCCGGTCGTCCACGACGATCTCGTTGATCCGGGCGCCGCTGTCCTTCACCGCGTTCACCCACACGCCAAGCAGGTCCTCGACGTCGAGGTCCATCTCCTTGAGCAGTTCGTGATCCGCGAGGGCGGGATCGCCCGACCCCTTGATGATCAGGCGGTCGCCGTCGACCAGCAGTTCCGTGCGGAACGCGTACTCCCCCCCGAGCACCGTGACCGCGGCGCCGCTGGTGAGCAGTTTCATGTTCGACGCGGGGATCAGCGGCAGGTCCGGGCGGATCGCGACCAGTTCCCGGCCCGTGTCCGCGTCGAGCACCACCACGCCCACGTCCGAGCGATCCAGACCGACCGATCGAAGGGCCTGCTCGATCTGTCGCTGCAGCGACTGCGCGACCGCGGCGGGAGCCAGCAGCAGCGCGACGGCGATCAGGGGCAAGACGCGGCGCACGGCGCTCTTCGGCACGATCCTCTCCTCTTCCAGGCGGGGCGCTGTGTGTTGTAGGGGCGAGCGGCCGCGAGGTTCGACCCGCGACCGACACCGATGATCCCAAGCATCGGCGAGAGCGGGCCCGCGGCTACACTTGCCCCTCGTGAAGTCGCGCCGCTCCGGCCCGACTGTGCCGCCCACGCCGATGCACCGCCAGGAGGAGGCCTTCCGTGGCCGAAAGCAAGCCGATGATCGCGTTCGAGGACTTCGCCAAGGTCGACCTGCGCGTCGCCAAGGTGGTCCACGCCGAGCCCCATCCGAACGCCGACCGGCTCCTCAAACTCCAACTCGACGACGGCAGCGGGACGCCGCGACAGATCTGCGCGGGCGTCAAGGGCTAC
Source organism: Phycisphaerales bacterium (assembly GCA_052168195.1). Lineage (GTDB taxonomy): Bacteria > Planctomycetota > Phycisphaerae > Phycisphaerales > UBA1924 > JAHBXC01. The sequence continues at coordinate 2,220 of JBQLZI010000115.1, read as the reverse complement.
TACGCCCCCGAAGACCTCATCGGGAAGCACATCGTCATCGTCGCGAACCTCGAGCCGCGCACGATCCGCGGCGAGGAGTCCCGAGGGATGCTCCTCGCGGCCAGCGACGCCCCGAAGGACCCCTCGGCTCCGCAATCCGAGCGCAACGTGATCCTGCTCTCGCCCATGAGCGACATCGCGCCGGGCTCCACGGTCTCCTGATCGCCTGAAATCCGGTTCCCCCGGTTCCGTACCATCTTGCGGTGCGCACGCCGTCTCCGTGCGCACGATCGAGGCAGGAATAAGGGGAACACCATGAAATTCGGCACGCTCGGCATCGCGGCGGGCATCGCGCTCGGCACCGCTTCGGCCCTCCTCATCACCACCGTCTCGGCGGAGCAGCCCGCGCAGGACGCGGCGCAGGCCCCGAATAACCCCGACAACGGCGCCGACGGCTTCCCCGATCTCGTTTCGGGGCTCCGCGCGGTCGAGGGTGTGCTCGGCGTCGAGGTCGCACGCACATCCGGCGGCAAGAACGTCATCTTCACGTGGTTTGAGGACAAGGCCGCCGCGAAGCGCTGGTACTACTCCGACATGCACCGGGGCGTGATGGAGGGCTTCGCGAACATGGCGCCCGAGGCCATGAACCCGATGGAGGACGTCCCCGACAACGTGCCGATCCTGTGCATCGCGTCGGTCACGCCCGCCACGCAGGACAAGCCCGGCCCCGGCGGCGCGCCGTTCTCGCAGATCGCCATCGAGTTGTACACAACCCTGCCCGGGGGCATCGCCCTGGGCGGCTCGTTCTCGCCCGACACCCTCAAGGTGAAGGGGTTGGAGCGGTACTGACCGGCTCCGCGCTCGCTTCGTTCTCGGGCAGTTCAACCCGCGCGAACTGCATCGCCCACTCGGGCGCGGCGAGCGTCTTGCCGTCGGCTGTCGCCTTCGTCAGTTTCATGCTGAAGCGCCCCGGGGGCGGGCCGATGTCGGTCACGCGGTCCCACGGCACGCTCACGACCTTCGCGCCCGTCAGCCGCATCGGCGTCAGCGGGATCAGGTGCAGGTGGTCCTCGTCGGCGGCCATCGAGATCGCGTTGTTGAACCGCGCGAACGCGCCGAGTTGCAGCGACTGCCCGAGTTTCACGATCGCGTCGCGCGACTGGGGCGCCGCGGGAAAACGCCGCTCCAGCGGTTTCCACGCGATCACCGTGATGAGCCCGAACACGCCGAACGGGATCGCCAGCGCCAGCGGGGCCGCCCAGACCGCGACCCGCGGCGCCAGCGAGCCGACGATCGCCGCGACCACCACGAAATCGACCACGAACAGCACGATCAGCACCACGTCGACGTTCATCCCGCCGCTCGGGTTGGCCAGCCGCTCCTTGATGTCCGTGACGCGATCGTCCATCGGGCGGATTTGTACCCGGTTCCCGGCCCCGGGTCACTACGCGTTCGCGAGCATCGGCTTCAGGTACTCGCCGGTGTAACTGCCCCTGGTCTTCGCGACGGTCTCAGGCGTGCCGCTCGCGACCACCGTGCCGCCCCGGTCGCCGCCCTCGGGGCCGAGGTCGACGATCCAGTCCGCCCGCTTGATCACGTCGAGGTTGTGCTCGATGACGACCAAAGTAGCGCCGCTGTCGGCGAGGCGATCGAGCACGGTGCAGAGTTTGCGCACGTCCTCGAAATGCAGCCCCGTGGTCGGCTCGTCGAGCACATAGAGCGTGTTCGCGGTCGCCCCGCCGCCGAGTTCCGCGGCGAGTTTGATCCGCTGCGCCTCGCCGCCCGACAGCGTGGTGCTGGGCTGGCCGAGCGTGATGTACCCGAGGCCGACGTCGTGCAGGCACTGCGCGTAGCGGAGGATCTTGGGCATGTTCTCGAAGAACGCGCACGCGTCCTCGACCGTCATGTCGAGCACCTGCGAGATGTTCTTGCCCTTGTAGTGCACCTCGAGCGTCTCGCGGTTGTACCGCGCGCCCTTGCAGACCTCGCAGGGCACGAAGACGTCGGGCAGGAAGTGCATCTCGATCTTCTTGAGCCCGTGCCCGCCGCAGGCCTCGCACCGACCGCCCTTCACGTTGAACGAGAACCGCCCGGGCTGGTAGCCGCGGATGCGCGCCTCCTTCGTCTGCGCAAACACCTTGCGGATGTCGTCGAACACGCCGGTGTACGTCGCCGGGTTGCTCCGCGGCGTGCGCCCGATGGGCGTCTGATCGACCTCGACCACGCGGTCGATCTTCGGGA
>JBQLZI010000114.1:0-7877 GCA_052168195.1 Phycisphaerales bacterium | reverse complement strand
CATCGCGTGGGCATCCTGTGACGGGATTCTCGGCGGCGGCCTCTCCATCCTGCTCGAGGGCGGGATCGGCGGCGTGGGCAAGGAACAAGGAGGCGAAGGCGACGACGGGACGATCTTCCAGCGCGGCGACTACATCACAATCCGGCGCGACCCGACGAGCGTTGTCGCAGAGTTTGGCGGGGTGGCTGAACTCGTCTTTGTTGCGCCGACCGGGGCGGGATCGACGTATCAGTGGTTCCGCGAGGGGGAAGCGCTCGTCGACGGGCCGACGCCGCACGGATCTTTGATCACCGGGGTCAACACTCCGGTGCTCGTTGTCCTTTCGACGCGCGATGAAGACGAGGCGAGGTACACCTGCGTCGCGATGGGGCCGTGCGGCTCGCTGATGAGCAAGCCCGCGTGGATCTATGTCGGAGAGGCGCCGCCGTGCCCGGGCGATGTCGACGGTGACGGCGTCGTAGCGTTTAGCGATCTGAATGCCGTTCTGGCCGCCTACGGCGCCACGACCGGTGAACCGCATTACAACGCGTTGGCCGATTTCGACGGCGACGGCGATGTGGATTTCGGCGATTTGAATACCGTGCTCGCGCTCTACGGGACGACGTGCTAAACCGCCGCGCTCCGACATCGATGTGTGGGCTGCCGGGCGGCCTAGCCGATCGCCAAGGCTCGTGCATCTGGAGGTCGGCAAGGAGAGGCCACCGCTTCAACGCAGCCGCCCAAGCATCAGGGCTCTTGTACGCGGTACGCCTTCAGAAAGGTGTACATGCGCCGACGGGTTCGTAAAGATCGCCGGCCTCGTCTTGCGACGCCAGAGACCGGCCACGACGTGTGGCGGGGTCCTCATTACCCTCGAAGGCGAGGCGGGCATCCCAACCTCATCTTGCCGCCCAAGGTCTTCGAGCGATACCGCCCGGTCGCATGCCTCAACGCGATCCTCCGCGCGAAGGGACGGGTCGAGCGCAAGGGTGAGGTCGTCCATATTCAGGTGGACCGTCTTGAATCGCTGGACAGCCACCTTGCCGGGCTGGCGGCGCATTCAAGGGATTTCCATTGATGTCGATGCGCGGTGTCACCGCGCTCGGGGCCGAAACGGGCCGCAAAGCGCGATAGAGGATGCAACGCTTGCAATCCGAAAACCCGCGTGGTAGCGTCAGAAACGCGTTCTTGCCTAGGTTTGGGCTGGCTTCCAAGCTGAATGTTGAGGGTTCGAGTCCCTTCGCCCGCTTTCGATCCTCACACGGCGCCGTTTCCCGGGGGCAGCTCTGCGATCGGTGAGTCTCTCCCGGAGCCGGACAGGCCTCGTGGTACACTCGATGACCACCTGCATCGAGACCCACCATGGGCGAGCGAAGCGACATCACCCAGATGCTCAACGAGGGCCCGCTCGCGTCGGAGCGACTCTTCCCGCTCCTCTACGACGAGTTGCGTGCGCTCGCGGCGGCGCGGCTGCGGCGTCTCCCGCCCGGCGCGACGCTCCAGCCGACCGTTCTGGTTCACGAGGCCTACGTCAAGCTGGTTCGCGACGAGAAGGTGACCTGGCAAGGCCGCGCGCACTTCTTCGGCGCCGCCGCGAACGCGATGCGCGACATTCTGGTCGACCGCGCGCGTCGCCGAGCCGCCCGCAAGCACGGCGGGGGACGCGACCGGCTGCCGCTGGACTCCCGCGTCCTGGGCATCGAAGCTGACGACAGCGGCCGCGAGGAGGATTTCCTCGCGCTCGACGAGGCGATGACCCGGCTTGCGGCCCTCGATGAGCGGCAAGGGCGTGTCGTGACGCTCATGTATTACGCCGGACTGACGCACGAGCAGATCGCCGAGATGCTCGAAGTCTCCGTGCGCACGGTTGAGCGGGATTGGCGCTTCGCCAAGGCGTGGCTGGCCAACGAAATGCGGCGGGACGGCGAGGCTCGATGACGACGGACCGCCATCAACGCCTCAACGCGCTCTTCGATGCGCTCGCGGACCTGAACCCTGCGGATCGCGAGGGCCAATCGCGCCGGCTGTGCCCGGATGACGACGAACTCCGTCGCGAGGCGCTCGCGCTGTGCGCGCAGGAGGACGCCGCCACGGAGCATCCTTTGGACACGCCGCCCCCGGGCTTGGAGGACTTCCTCGAGGGCGAAAGGCCAGGCGACCTCATCGGTCCGTACCGGCTCGTTCGCGAAGCGGGGGAGGGCGGTTTCGGCGTGGTGTACGAAGCCGAGCAGACCGAGCCGATCCGTCGGAAGGTCGCGATCAAACTCGTCAAGCCGGGGATGGACACTCGCCAGGTGCTTGCGCGATTCAACGCCGAACGCCAGACGCTCGCCCGCCTGGACCACCCGGGCATCGCGCGCGTGCTCGACGCGGGAACGACGCCGAAGGGGCGGCCGTACTTCCTGATGGATTTCATCGACGGGCGCCCGATCACGGACTTCTGCGACGCTCGTCGTGTGCCGATCCTCGACCGCATCCGTCTCTTCCTGCAGGTCTGCGCGGCGATCGAGCACGCCCACCAGCGCGGAGTCATCCACCGCGACCTGAAACCGAACAACATCCTTGTCGTCGATTCTGACGACGGGCTGACGGTGCGGGTCATCGACTTCGGCATCGCGCGAGCCCTCGACGCCGGCTCCGATGCGGGATTCACGGTATCGGGGCAGTTCGTCGGAACGCCGGCGTATATGAGCCCGGAGCAGCGCGCCGGCGACGCCAACGCGATCGACACGCGCACCGACGTGTACGCGCTTGGCGTCACCCTCTACGAACTGCTGACGGGGGATCGACCGTTCGCGCGCGAAGCCGTCCCCGCGTCGCTCGGCGTCTCCCCGGACAAGCCGAGCACGAGGTTCTCGAAGCCGACCGACGACACGACGAGCGCCGCCGCGGCCCGCGGGTCCGAGCCGCGCGAGATCGTTCGGATCCTGCGGGGCGAGGTGGACTGGATCGTCCTGCGCGCGATCGAGCATGAGCCATCCCGCCGCTATCCATCGGTCGGTGAGTTTGCGGCGGACCTCCGCCGCTTCCTGCACAACGAGCCCGTGCAGGCGCGCCCGCCGAGCCGTCTCTATGTCGCGCGCAAGTTTGTGATGCGGAACCGCGCGTTCGCGGCCGCGTTCGCCGTCTCACTGGTCGCGCTGCTCACCGCCGTCGTCGTTTCGGCGTCGTTCGCGCTCTCCGAAGCGAAGCAGGGGCGAGCGGCGCAGTCAGCGTTCGAGACGGTCGAGCGCGAGCGCCGCATCGCCGACGCGACGAACCGGTTCATGACGGAAGGACTGATCGCCGCCGCGCTCCCGACCGAGTTGGGACGCGATGTCACCATGCGCGACGCCGCGAGGTTCGCGGCCGAGCGTCTCAACGGCTCAAACGCGCTCGCGGACGCTCCCGAGATCGGGGCGACCGTCCGCCTCGCGATCGCGGAGACGCTCCGGCAACTCGGCGAAGGGGACACAGCGCTGGCGCTCTCGACCGAAGCGCACGAACTTCGAGAGTCGCTCTTCGGAGCGAGTGACCCGCGCACGATCGAGGCGTTGCTCTCGATCGCGCACGACTACGCCTCGATGCGCAGGCACGCGAAGGCCGTGGCGATCTATGAGCGGGCCCACGAGGCGCTCGGATCGCTCTACGGGTTCGCCGATGGTCGGACTCTGAGAGTCTTGCAAAGCATCGGTTCGCAGCGGCTCGACATGGCGGAGGACGTCCCCGCTGAAGACGCGCTCCGGCGCGCCGTGGCAGGGTTCGAGCGGCTCGGGGACGACTATGCCCGAGACCTGTACGCCGCGCGGCGGTCGCTCTATTCGCTTCTCAGCAACATGGGCCGTACGGACGAGGCGCGCCCCATCATGTTCGAGACGTTCGAGCAGGTCGAGCCGCTTTTCGGCGTCGACTCACTCGAGATGGCGGACGCCGAGATGGCCCGCGGCGACTTCGCGACCGAGGAAGGACGCGTCGATGAGGCCATCGAGCACTACAGTCGCGCGATCGAGATTCGCACACGACTCCTCGGCCCCGACCACGGATCACTGACCCAGTCGTACAGCCTTCGCTCGTACGTGAAGTTCAACGCGGAGCGCTTCGATGAGGCGTACCCCGATGCGCTCGAGGCCGCCCGGGTCGCTTCGCTCGCCTACGGCGAGTCATCGTTCGAAGCGGTGCTCACGTACAACAATGTGCTCTACATGGGCGCCCGCCTCAGCGCCTTCGAGCAATCGGAGCCCTACGGGCTTGCCGCATACCGCCACGCCGCCGGCACCCGCGTGCCGACCGAAACCATCGCCAGAAACCTGGTGACGTTCTACGAGGCCTGGGAGCAGGCCGACCCCGGCAAGGGGTACGCCGCCAAGGCGGCCGAATTCAGACCGGATAACGCCGCGACCCCGGATCCCGGCCCGCGGTAGCCCCGCGGGGCAGTGCAACACGAATTCTGCGTTCCGGGTGTCGGGTTTGATCGGATCTGTGCGGATGTCTGTCCGGAGCGGGTTCGATGCGGAGCGTGTGCCGCCAAGCCGAACCGGCTCCTCACCAGGAGCAGGCCATGCGATTCTTCACGAACGAGCGTGTCATCCGAGCGGCGGCAGGCGCCGTGGTTCTCAGCGTCCCGACGGTCTCCACGGCGTCCCCGTGCATCGAGCCGATCGATCTCGGAGGGCTTTTCGAATGGGGGCAGGTCGCGACGACGGCGCAATCGAACCTCCTCCCGTTCCGGATGGCGTTCGACGCCGCGACAGGAGAGACGCACGCGTTTGGGATGATCGATGTCAACGGCCAGAACGTCGTCGGCGCGTGGACGTGGGACGGGTTTGAATGGGTCGCTCGCGACACGAGCCCGCTCACCTCCCAGTTCATCAGTCCTCCCACGGCGAACGTCATCGGGCTCGCTGTCGATCCGACGACGCGCGTCGCGATCATCATCGTGCGCACCGTCAACGCGCTCGAGTTCGCGTACGCGTTCAACATCGACGACTTCAGCGCGCCGCTCATGCCGCTCGGGCTCATCTTCGAGCCGGGAGCGGCCGCCCGATCCAGGTACGTCGCGTTCGCGATCGATGAAGGCGCTTTCTATCTCTTCAATCAGACGTCCGGCGTGCTGCGCTTCGACCCGGAAACCGGTGTGATCACGCCGACCGGTGCGCCGGGCGGCATGCTGCCCCCCGGTCTCGAATCCGAATGCGTGTACGACCTCGACGAACGACGCGTGGTGATCGTGGAGAGCATCGCGAACCCGCCCCGCACATGGATCTATTCGCTCGACGCCAACACGCTTGTTGAAACGACGGACCCCGCGACCGCGCCCCCGCCCGGCGGCCAGATCGCGCACCGCCTGGTTTCGAACTCGTCCACGGGCGAGGTTTTCCTCGTCGCGTTCCGGCTGACCGCGTCGGCCCCGCTGGCGACCGACGCCCTCTACAAACTCGACGGTGACGCGGATTGGTCGATCGCCGACACCTTTACACTGTCGAGCACCCTCCTGTTCGTCGGCGCGCCGGCGGCGGTGTTCGACGAGCGAGCCGGACAGATCCTCCTCGCCGGCGGATGGTCACAGACCGGTTCGGTCATCACCTCTGACTTCCGCAACCAGGCCATCCGCTTCGAGTCGCCGCAGTTCGCCGCGCCTCCCGCGTCGATCACCGTTCCGGAGGGACAGGCCGCGACGCTCGTCGCGCTCCCGAGCGCCAATTCGCTCTACGCGTCGGTCGTCTGGCGCAGGAACGGTGAGGTGCTGACGGAGACAGGGATCCCGGCGCTCGTGATCGCGAACGCGACCGCAGCAGACGCCGGCGTCTATACCGCCGAGATGGTCGGGCTCTGCGGCAACACGGTCAGCCAGGAGTTCACGCTGACGGTGACGTGTCCGGGCGACTCCGACGCCAGCGGCGCCGTCAACTTCGTCGACCTCAACGCCGTCCTGAGCAACTTCGGCCAGAACTGCGACTGACTACCTGATTCGCGAGATCCAACCCCTTGCGGCCCGGTCCACTGGCGGATCGGGCCGTTGCTTTTCCGGCAACACGCGATCACGGGATTGGCGCGTTCCGGTGTGTGGAAGTGGGCGCCGTCACAGCAGGTTCCACTCGGGTCTCCATCCGCTCCAGCCACATCCGCACATCTTCGAGTGCGACCGTATAGCGCGTGCCGTGCGCATCGATCGCGAAATGCTCCACGCCGGCGCCAGGCGGGTGCACTCGGTACACGCCTGGCGTGAGGCGCGCGGTCGCGGTGATCGTGTTTTCCTGCTCGCGCCAATCGCCGCGATCGATGGCCACCCCTTCCAGCGACGGACAGCCGTTCTGGAGCGAGAGCCGCCACAGCGGCACCGCATCGGCACGCACTTTCTCGCGGAACAGGTAACCATCGTCTTCTGCGGGGTGATCCATGCTCCGATAAGACACTTCGCAGGTGCGGAATTCGTGAACGTTCCGTGAAGTCGCGTTCACCAGCGTTATCTCCGCTGGTCACGTGGTTTGCGTGAGGCGGCCGAATGAATGCGCGTTCATGCGGCCGGTTTACGGTGTGGGCATGCTGTTCTTCGACGGTTGGGAAAGCGTGGTCCGAACGGTGCTGAGCGTGCCGCTGATCTTCCTGCTGGTGGTCGCGTTCGTCAGGATCACCGGCGTCCGGGCCGCGTCGCGCATGAACGCGTACGACTGGATCGTCACGGTCGCGATGGGATCGATCGTCGGGTCCACGATCGTGATGAAAGACGTCACGATCATCGACGGCGCCGCGGGGATCGCGATGCTGCTCTTCGCGCAGTGGATCACGAGCGCGGCGGCGAAGCGGTCGCCGCGCTTCCGGCGGATCGTGAACAACTCGCCGACGCTCGTGGTCTGGCAAGGGGAATACGTGGAGCGGGGCATGAAGCTGGCGCGGCTGACCCCGATCGAGATCGACGCCGCGGTCCGCAAGGCGGGCATCCCGCGGATGGAGGACGTGGGGGCGGTTGTCGTGGAGCCGGACTCGTCGCTCAGCGTGGTCGAACGCACCGAGAAGCCTCTCGGTCAGGACCTGTATCACGATGTGGTGGCCGTTCCCGAGTGAGCGCCGGTTCATCGCTCGCTCACGGCAGTGTCACGCGCATTGCTGATATTTCAGTCGTCCCCGACATCGTTGCGGAGATTCATCGTGCGCGCGATCTGGAAAGGCCATATCTCGTTCGGACTCGTGAACGTGCCGGTGTCGCTGTATCCGGCGGAACAGCGTGCGGACCTGCATTTCCACATGGTCGACAGCCGGGACTTTGCGAGGGTCCGCTACGAGCGGGTCAACGCCGAGACCGGCGAGGAAGTGCCGTGGGACCAGATCGTCAAGGGGTACGAGTACGACGACGGGAACTACGTGGTCTTCGGCAAGGACGAACTCAAGGATGTAGCGCCCGAAGCCACAAAGGCCGTGGAGATCGAGGCCTTCGTCGATCTTGCGGACATTGATGCGCTCTTCTTCGACAAGCCGTATTACCTTGAACCGGGCAAGAAGGGGGAGAAGGGATACGTCTTGCTCCGAGACGCGATGCGCGAAAGCGGGAAGGCCGGCATCGCGCGGGTCGTGATTCGGACGCGCGAATACCTCGCCGCCATGACGGCCCGAGATGACGCGATCGTCCTGAACCTGCTCCGCTATCAGCAAGAGATCCGGCCGCTTGCCGATCTCGACCTCCCGGGCTCCGCGGAAGACGTGGGCGTGACGAAGCAGGAAACGATGATGGCGAGCACACTCATCAATTCGATGACGCGGGAGTGGGACCCGTCGGAGTACCACGACGAGTACCGCGAGGCGCTCATGGGATGGATCGAGAAGAAGATCGAGTCGGGGCAGATCAGGCAGGCGCCGGAGGCCGCCGAGCCGGAGGGAGAGGTCCGCGGCCCGATCAACATGATGGAGGCGCTCAAGCAGAGCGT
>JBQLZI010000113.1:0-7905 GCA_052168195.1 Phycisphaerales bacterium | reverse complement strand
CGTGCATCCCTGCTGAGCGAACGGAGCGAGACGGCATGATCGTCGTGAAGATCGGCGGCGCCGAGGGCGTCGGGTACGAGCGGGTGTGCGAGGACGCGGCGTCGCTGGTGCGCGCGGGCGAACGCGTCGTGCTCGTGCACGGCGGCTCGCACGAGACGAACGTGCTGGCGGAGCAACTCGGGCATCCCGCGGAGTTCGTGACTTCCCCGAGCGGGCACACGAGCCGGCGGACCGACAAGCGGACGCTGGAGATCTTCCAGATGGCGTGCGTCGGCGTCGTGAACAAGCGGATCGTGCTGGAACTGCAGCGCCGGGGCGTGAACGCCGTGGGCGTGAGCGGTCTCGACGGCGGGATCTGGCGCGGGCCGCGGAAGTCGGCGATCCGGATTGTCGAGGACGGCGTGACCAAGGTCCTGCGCGACGACTACACGGGCCGCGTCGAAACGGTGAACACCGATCTGCTCGGCGCGCTGCTCGACGCGGGCTGCACGCCCGTGCTGTCTCCGCCCGCGATGAGCGAGGACGGCGAGGCGATCAACATCGACGCCGACCGGGCGGCGGCGCGCACGGCCGCGGCGCTGCGGGCCGACTCGCTGGTGATCCTTTCGAACGTTCCGGGGCTTCTCCGCGAGTTCCCCGATGAATCGACGCTGATCCGCACCCTCGGGCACGCGGATCTTGACGGGGCGATCGAACTGGCGGGCGGTCGGATGAAGAAGAAGGTGCTCGCGGCGCAGGAAGCGATTGCCGGAGGCGTGCCGCGCGTCGTGCTTGCCGACGGGCGTGTGGAATCGCCGATCGCGCGGGCTCTGGAGGGCCACGGCACATGCGTCGCGTGAGTGACGCCGACGGTGTCGCGCTGCTGCGGGACATGGTGTCGACGCCGAGCGTGTCGGGCGAGGAGCGCGCGGCGGTCGAACAGCTGGTGGATCGCATGCGCGCCTTCGGATTTCGCGCGCACATCGACAACGCGGGCAACGCGGTCGGCGAACTGGGCAGCGAGGATCCCGACGCGATCGAGGTGATGCTGCTCGGGCACATCGACACGGTTCCGGGATGGATCCAAGTTCGCGAGGAGGCGGGCGAACTCTGGGGACGCGGGTCGGTGGACGCAAAAGGGCCGCTGTGCGCGTTCGTGTGCGGGGCTGCGGACGCGGAGATCCCTGCGCACGCACGCGTTGTCGTCGTCGGTGCGGTGGGTGAGGAATCGCCGTCCTCTCCCGGTGCGACGCACGTTCGCAACACCCGGCGCGAGCCGTCGTGCGTGCTGATCGGCGAGCCCAGCGGGTGGGATCGCTTCACGATCGGATACAAGGGCCGGCTGTTGGCGCGGGCCGAGTTCGAGCAGCCCTGCGGGCACTCGGCGGGACCCGAGGGCGGCGTCGGCGAGTTCGTGGTCGCGTGGTGGCACGCCGTGTCGGCATGGGCGAACGACCTGAGCGTCGACCGGTCGGGCCCGTTCGAGTCCGTGCAGGCGACGCTGCAGTCGATCAACACGGGTTCGGACGGGCTGACCGACCGCGCAATCGCGACGATCGGCCTGCGCCTTCCCACATGGCTCTCACCCGATCAGGCCGAGGCGGCGCTGCGCACTCGCGAAGTCCGGCCTGGTCGGTTCTCGTACACGGGAGGGACGCCGGCGCACCGGAGCGATCGATCGAGCGATCCTGCGCTCGCGCTCGCGTCCGGCATCGCGGAGTTCGGCGCGCGGCCGCGCCCCGTCGTCAAGACCGGCACATCCGACATGAACACGCTCGCGCAAGCGTGGTCGTGCCCGATCGTGGCGTACGGCCCGGGCGACAGTTCGCTCGATCACACGCCGCAGGAGCGGATCGTGATCGACGATTATCGCCGCGCGATCGGCGTGCTGCGACACGCGATTGGCGCGCTTGCGGGACGGGATGTGGGCGCGGCGGCTCAGTAGCGGAGCACCGCCGCGACTTTCTTGTCGGTCGGGGCGTCGCGGTCATCGAACGGGAAGACGCGGGCGCCGGTCGAGATCGCCTGGTGCACCGCGAGGTCGAGCAGGTCGTCGCCGCGTTCGGAATCCTGCGAGTTGGGGTCGTCCTTCGGTGCGCCCCAGACCGAAGCGCGCGGGTCCGCGAGGAGCACCTCGACGCGACCCTCTCGGAGCGCGGCGAGCACGTCGTGAACGCCCTCGACGGCCCGATCGCTGGTCTTGACTTCGACGAATCGGTCGAGCGCCTCGCGTTCGGGGGCCTTGAAGCGCGGCTCCATGACCTTGATCGCGCGCTTGTGCAGGTCGTCGACGGAAAGGTGCTCGGTGTTTCCCTCGATGCCGTCGTCGAGCAGACTCGACGTCTTCGCGATGTTGCGGAACATGGAGTCGATCGGTTCGGCCGCCGCCAGCACCACCGGCGCGGGCCTGGCGCCAAGCAATCTCGACAACCCCTCATCGACGCGGTGGAGGAACTGCTGGGCTTCGCGCTGTTTGACGTCCGCGTCGCCTTCGCCCCCCTGACCGTGGTAGACCGCCGCGCGATTGACGCCCGTGCGCTGGCCGACGTCGGTCGCGGCGCCGTGGCTGCTCTCGGACCCGACCTTCTGGGCGCGGGTGTGGAACTGGAGCGATTCCTGCTCCCAGTCGTAGCCGACGGCGTCGGCGAGGGATCGCGGGATGTCGTGGCTGTCGACGGTTCGGGCCCCGTCTCGCGTGCAGTGCAGCAGGCGGACGGAGTTCTGGTGGATCGCGAGCACGAAGAAGGATGTCGCGTCTTCGGCGGCCGCGACGAGCGGACGCACGGCGAATCGGTCGCCCACGAACACGTGCTCGTCGAGACTGGTCGCGACGCGGTGCGTGCGCATGGGACCGTCATTCAGGTAGACCGCGAGCCCCTCACCCTGGTTGCGCCAGAACTCGCGGTCATCGAGCAAGTCGCTGGCGGGTTCGAGGATTGCGGCGGCGTCGTCTCGGCGGACGCCGTGCGCCTGCAGGCGTTCCTCCGCCTGCGTGCAGAGGTTCTTGAAGCGAATCGGATCCTGCCGGATCTCTCGTGATGCGCGGTGGGTGGGCAGGAAGATCGAGACGAGGTTCTTGCCGCGGACTGCGGCGAGTTCGTGGAGTTGTTCGCGTGTGAGCATGTGGTTGATCGTCTCCGGGTGAGGGTTCTTGTGCCGGGGAACGGGTGTTGACCACATTCACGATGCGCATCGGGATGAAGCGGGGATGAAAAAGGACAGGAGCCCCGGTGACAGTCCGGGGCTCCTGTGAGCGATCTGGGAACAGAAGTGGGGAACGCCTAATTAGCGGCGGCGACGAAGGCCAGCGAGGCCAGCGAGGCCGAGAACGGCGGCGGCGCCGGGCGCCGGGACTTCCTGAACGCCGATGAACAGGAACGAGCCGGACTCGAAGATGCCGTCAACGGCGCCGGGGAAGTCGTCGAAGGTCTCGCCGAACTCGAGGCGAAGGATGCCGTTGGCGAGCACGACGTTGGCGATGAGGTTGTCGGTGAGGTCGATCTGACCGCCGGAGCTGAAGTTGACGTTGGTGCCGGGGGCGGCCTGCGAAACGCCGGGGCGCAGGAAGAGGCCGGTGCCGTCGGGAGCGATGTTGTCGTCGAAGTAGATCTGCATCTCGGAGAGCCAGGAACCGCCGAAGGAGGTCTGGTTCACGTCCCAGCCGATGCTGGTCATGGTGACGGACGAGCCCGAGGCGAGGCCGAGGGCGGCGGCGAGGTCGACTTCGAGGACGGGGTTGATGCCGTTGTAGGGAACGGTGATCGGGTCCCAGGTCTCCTGGCCGGAGATGTCGACGTTGATGATGGTGTTGGTGGTGCCGCGATCGTTGACGATCTCGGGACCGTTCGTGCCGTTGAGGTTGGCCGACAGGTAGGGGTTGGCCAGCGCGGCGGCGCCGAGGGCGAGGCCGGCGGCAGTGGCGAGCATCTTGGTCATGGCTTCTTCTCTCCTAAAGGTTCGAACCCAAGCACGCACACAGCGCGTGCGCATACAACAGAAACGCCGCAAAGCACGACCGTGCTTCGCGGGACACCCCTGGCGGTGGATTCGAGGTTCGGAGGTGACGCGTTCCTTCCCCTCGACCACCATGACGCCTGACCGGTTCGACCCGGCCAGACGGGAACAATGTACCAGTTCCGGTCGCGCAAGCAAGCCCCGAAATCCCAGACCGGCAAAAACTTCCGTATCGCGGAAGGGGAGCCCCGGTTCAGGCGGGCTGATTTCGACCGCTCAGCGTCCGAGAACCCGGTGAAGCAGCCGGCGCGCCTGTGTTCTTCGCAGCCAAAGAATCCCGATCGAGGCGAGGAAGACCGCGATCGCGAGCCCGAAAAGCAGCCCGCCGTCGCCCTGGACCTCGATGCCGAGCGGCCCGAGGTGGCTGGCGATCGCGCCGACCATGAGCCCCAACGCCAGGCCCGCGCCGAGCACCACGGTTCGCGGCACGAGCAGGAGCACCACGGCGACGAGTTCGACGATCCCGGTGAAAATGCGCCCCCAGGGCTCCACGCCGAGGGTTTCGAAGATGTGTCGGGCCTCCTCGGCGCCGGTGAACTTGAAGAAGAGCGTCTGCGCGAGGATCGCGGCCGCGAAGACCTGGAGCACCCACGAGGCGATGATCCGGCCCTTCCGGAGTTCGGGGTGGCGAATCGGGGGCTGGTTCGAGGTGATCTGCGCTTCCATGGGTCGCTCCTGCGAGGCGTCAACACCAACGCACGGGAGCGGTGAAGTCATCCCGGGCCGGGGTTTTTCCTCCGGACCCGGGTTTTCCTTGACAGCGGCGCCGTCGTGCGCACAATGCCCGCGATGACCCGCACCCCGACCAACCTCCGCTGGTGGTGGCACGCTCCGTAAGGAAGCGGCCGCGGGATATCCCTCGCACATCTGATCTTCGCTGATCAGGGCCCTTCCGACGGACGATCGGGAGCGGGCCTGCGGCGTCTGTTTCCGGCCTCTCCCCCCTGCCGCGTGACACGCCCGCTCGCCCCTCGCTCCACGATCGAACCGTATGAAGCCCCCCTTCGACATCGCCGCCGACCTCGACACCCCGGTGTCGGCCTTCCGCAAACTTCAGGCGGCGGGGTTCGAACCGTCCTTCCTTCTTGAGAGCGTCGAGGGGGGCGCGCGACTCGCGCGGTACTCGTTCCTCGGGCTCGGCCGCGCCGTCACGCTGACGCTGACCGGGAAGACCCTCACGGTGAACGGCGAGTCTCGGCCCGCGCCCGAGACCCGGGCCGGATTGCTCGACGCCATGCGCACGGCGCTCGATGACGCTCCGTCCCTCGCGCCCGAGGACACCGGCCTGCCGTTCACGGGCGGGCTGGTCGGCGCGACCGGCTACGACACCGTGCGCCGCTTCGAGCGGGTCCCGACCATCGCGCCCGCGCCCGAGGGCGCGCTCTGGGCCTCGTACGTCGCGCCGCGTTCGTTGCTGGTGTTCGACCACTTCACCCGGCGCGTTGCCCTCCTGCACGCCGGCGCCGAGTGGGAACGCGACTCTCTCCGACGCGAGATCATCCACGCGCTCCGCGGCGCCATGCCCGCCGCACCCGTGCGCACGGGTCACGCCCCTCCGACGCCCTCCCTCTCACGCGACGACTTCATCGACCGCGTCGGGGTCATCAAGAAGCACATCGTCGACGGCGACGTGTTCCAACTCGTCCTTTCGATCCGATTCGAGGGCGAGCACCGCTCCGACCCTTTCGAGGTCTACCGCGCGCTCCGCCTGCTCAATCCCTCCTCGTACATGTACTACCTCGATCTCCCCGGCGCACACGACGAGCCCCTGCGCGTGGTGGGCTCGTCGCCCGAGGCGCTCGTGAAACTCAACCGGGGGACCGCGGAACTGCGCCCTATAGCGGGAACACGACCCAGGGGCCGCTCCGATGCGCACGATCGCGACCTCGAGCGTGAGCTGCTGGCCGATCCGAAGGAAGCCGCCGAGCACGTGATGCTCGTGGATCTCGCGCGCAACGATCTTGGACGCGTCGCGCAGCCGGGCACGATCACGGTCGACCCCTACCGCGTGATCGAGCGTTACAGCCACGTCATGCACATCGTGTCCGGCGTGACGGGCGCCCTCGAAGCAGGCAGGGACCAGTTCGACCTCTTCGCCGCCGCGTTCCCCGCGGGCACCCTGGTCGGCGCGCCCAAGGTGCGCGCCATGGAGATCATCGAGTCCCTGGAGCCCGTCCGCCGCGGCCTCTACGGCGGCACCGTGGGCTATTTCTCCAAGTCGGGCGACATGGACCAGGCGATCTGCATCCGCACCCTCGTCTTCGAGAACGGGCGCTACGCCTATCAGGCGGGCGCCGGTGTGGTCGCGGATTCCGACCCGGGCGCAGAACACGACGAGGTTCGCGCCAAGGTCGGCGCGCTCGAGGCCGCGCTCGCCCTCGCCGAGGAGGGCCTGTGATGCGCCGCGTCCTCGTCATCGACAACTACGACTCGTTCACGTTCAACCTCGTGCAGATGCTCCGCGAACTCGGCGCAGAGACCATTGTCGTGCGCAACAACGAGGTCACCGTCGACGGAGCGCGCGGCCTCTTTCCCACGCACGTCGTCCTCTCGCCCGGCCCCGGGCACCCGCGCGACGCGGGCGTCTGCATGCCGCTTATCGACGCGCTCGCGTCCTCGCTTCCCATCCTGGGGGTGTGCCTGGGCCATCAGGCCATCTGCGAGGTCTTCGGCGCCCCCGTGTCGCACGCCAGGCGCCTCATGCACGGCAAGCCATCGCGCATCACCCACGACGGGAAAGGCGTGTACGCGAACCTGCCGCCCGACATCGAGGTCGGGCGCTACCACTCGCTCGCGGCGTTCGAGGCCGATCTCCCCCCCTCCCTCGTCGTCACCTCGCGCGCCGACGACGGCGAACTCATGGGGGTGCGCCACGCCGAACGGCCGATCGAAGGGGTGCAGTTCCACCCCGAGAGCGTCCTCACCCCGATGGGAAAGGCCATGCTGGAGAACTTCCTGCGATGCTGAACGCGGCTCTCGAACAGGTCCTCCGCCGCGAATCGCTCTCCGAGACGCAGGCGTACGACGCCCTCGTCGCGCTCGCGGAGGGCGACGCCGAACCGGCGCTGGTCGCGGGGCTGCTCGTCGCGCTGCGCAGCAAAGGCGAAACGGCGGACGAGGTCCGCGGCTTTGCCCGCGCCGCGCGCGACCTGGCCGTCCGCCCCGACCTTCCCGAGAGCAAGCGCGCCATCGCGTGCGATCTCGTCGGCACCGGGGGCGACGGCTCGAAGACGTTCAACCTCAGCACGGGCGCTGCGCTCCTGACCGCAGCGTGCGGGCAACCCGTCGTGAAACACGGCAACCGCTCGATCTCGTCTCGCTCGGGCGCTGCGGACATGCTGGAGTCGCTCGGCCTCCCCCCGCTGCGCGACGACGTGGCGCTCGCCAACTCGCTCGATCGCACCGATTTCTGTTTCCTCTTTGCGCCCAACCACCATCCAGCCGCGGCACGCGTTGCGCCGGTGCGCAAGGCGCTGGGCGTGCGCACCGTCTTCAACATCCTCGGTCCGCTCACCAACCCCGCCCAGCCGCCATTCGGCGTCATTGGCGCGTTCTCGCTCGACGCCGCCCGCCTGATGGCCGACGCGATCAGCGGCCTGCCCATCGAGCGCGTCTTCGTCGTCCACGGCGCGCCGGCGTGGGACGAGCCGACGCCCGTCGGGCCCTTTCACCTCTTCGACGTGCGGCCCGGCCGCGTCCGTCACGACGTGCGCGACCCCGTCACGCTCGGCGTCGACCCCTGCTCCGAGGGCGACCTTCGCGGCGGCGACCCCGCCCACAACGCCCGCGCGTTCCTGCGCGTGCTCGACGGTGAACGCTCCCCGCACCGCGACGCGCTCATCCTGTCCTGCGCGCTCGCCCTCGAAGTCGCGGGCGCGGTGCAGGACTGCAAGGAAGGCATGGAACGCGCTG